>CBDUCT010000293.1:0-5199 GCA_965365715.1 uncultured Cyclobacteriaceae bacterium
TCAGATTCCTACGAATGTACCTGGGGTTCCAACTGAATTACTACGACCACAAAATAACTGGACCGATACGGCGGAATTCTACAATACTGCCGACAAACTGGTTGATGAATTCAATGAGAATTTCGAGAAGTACAAGGATTTCGCCAACGAAGAGATCCTGGCAGCAGCACCCAAGCGATACAAAAGATAATAATTCTCTGTGCATAAATTGAATTGAATTTCAGGGAATTACTCAAATCGAATAAGGCTGAATTTACCTGGCTTTTAAAGGATCCATTGACAATCCGCAATGGATGCAATATCCTTTTAGAGCCAGGTATTTCTGATATTAGCAACTTATCGAACTACATTAAAGCAGAAACTGCAGAGGCAGGTAAAAAATTTGGATTAGGTGGTTATCTGGAAGAAAGGGAAGTTTATAGAAATGACAGCCTCTTCGGATCAGTCGAACCCCGGACCATTCATCTTGGCATTGATATATGGTGTGACGCTGGAACATCCATATATATTCCATACGATGGGAGGATCCATAGTTTTCAGGATAACAATAATATTAGGGACTACGGCCCTACCATTATTACGAGGCATATTCTTAATGAACAGGTCTTTTTCCTTTTATTTGGACATTTAAGCCGTGACAGCCTGGTAAACCTGGGAAAAGGTAAGTTGTTTAAAAGAGGTGAAAAAATTGCTGATTTGGGTACCTTTGAAGAGAATGGAGGCTGGCCTCCTCACCTTCATTTCCAGATAATAAAGGATTTGGAAGGATACCTGGGAGATTACCCGGGGGTTGCTAAAAAATCTGAACTGGATCACTATCGGGATAATTGCCCGGATCCGATGATCATTTTTAATTAAGTAATAATGTCTTTAAAAACAGAAGTTAAAGTTGCCCACATCAGTAATTTGAGCGATGCCCGTTATTGTGCTGGCATGGGTGTTCAATATTTAGGATTCTCCATGGACAGTGATGCTGAACACTATGTTGATCAAAATACCCTTAAGACTATAAAGGAATGGATAGTAGGGCCTAAAATAGTTGGAGAATTCTCCAATCTTGATACTACAGAATATGACATTTCTACCCTGGGTGAGGAGCTTGATTACATAGAGATATCTGATCCTGATTCTATCGGGGCAGCCGGAAAAACAGGATTACCTGTTATTTTCAGACTGGAAATTGAAACTGTCGAAACAGTCCGGGAAATAGAGCAATTATTAATTAATCTAAAAGATAGCGTTCAGTTTGTTATTTTAGATGGTTCACCCGGATCCAAAATTAATAACACAGATATTTTAAGTCTGGCATCTCTTTACAAGATCATGATCGGATTTGAGATGGACCATCAAAGCATTCATGCATGGATCGATGAAACAGACATATTTGGGATCTCCCTGAAGGGCGGGACAGAAATCAAACCTGGTTTTAAAGAGTATGATGAACTGGCTGATATTCTGGAAGAGATTCAGATAGATTAAAAAACTATTTAATCAGCTTTAATATAAGAGTCTTAGTTTACAAAACAATATACAAACCAGTCTCTAATACAATTCTTGATTATGAAACACAAAAATATATTGATCCTGAATATTCTTGCATTTTTATTATTTGCCTGTAACAATGAAAAAAGCAGTGAATCCGCTTTCAGTATAGCGGATCAATGGCCGGAAGAAAAACGCGAAGAATTTGAACTCAAGGTAAGTGAGAAAATAAAGGAATATACATACCCAACATTGGATTCAACACATGTTTCAATTGGGATTAGCCATGTATTCGTAAGTGAAGAATTAATAAAGGTTTACAATGATGTAGATCACAAAAGATTATGGTCCGAAGAGAAAAATCGCCAGGATCTCATAAATATCATTAAGGGATCATACTTTGACGGTCTAAACCCTGAAGATTACCACTTGGAAGCCATTGAGCAACTCTATCTCGAAAGGGGGGAAGATCTTGAAAGTGAAGCAATGCGGCTGGCACAAATTGATGTATTGATGACTGATGCGATAATGCTTTATGCATTTCACATGATCCAGGGGAAAGTAAATCCGGAGAGTCTTGATCCCAATTGGAATTACAGCAAACGAGATATCCCCGAAGACATTGACCTTAAATTGATCTCCAGGTTGGAAGAACAATCCCTGGGGGATTCAGCTAAAACCTTACGTCCGGCACTACCCATGTATGAACGATATAGAAAATGGTTTGCCCATTATGATTCTCTCAAGAAAAATGACGGAAAAATCACGCAACTGGAATATCCCGGGGAACCACTGAAGCTTGGAGACTCTTCCGAATTGGTCTCAGAACTTAAAAAACATCTTGAAAATTTTGATGTTTCCGGAGTATCAGATGACGATGGATATTATGATGAGGACCTGGAAGCAACACTCATTGATTTTCAAACACATTTTGGATTGACTGCGGATGGCGTTGCCGGTGAAAGTACTTTTGAGGCTCTGAATACTTCCATACATGACCGTATGAATATGATCCGGGTTAATATGGAAAGATGCCGGTGGATCTACAATGTACCCCCAAGGGAATTTTTACTGGTTAATATCGCGGATTTCCATCTTTATATTTTCCGTGATGGTGTTATTGATTATACTTCCCGGGTGGTGGTCGGGAAAGAGCATCATGAGACGCCAATATTTACATCAAATATTCAATACGTGGTATTTAATCCAACCTGGACTATCCCTTATTCCATTGCGACAAAAGAAACACTTCCCAGGCTTAAGCGGGATCCGGATTACCTGAGCAACCGTAATATGACCCTGTTGCGGAATGGCAGGGAGATCGATCCTTACACCGTTGATTTCAAACAATATTCTGTGAATAATTTTCCTTTCACCATACGTCAGGAACCAGGGATTTACAATGCGCTCGGCAGAATGAAATTTATTTTCCCGAATAAGTATTCAGTATATCTCCATGACACTCCATCAAAATCATATTTCGAAAAAACAGAACGGACATTTAGCCATGGCTGCGTACGTGTTCAAAATCCTCATTTACTGGCTGAACAACTCCTGGAAGATAAAGGGTATGACCAGGAGAAAATAAAACAAGTATTAAATACCGAGAAGGAGACTATAGTCCATCTCCAAGACAAAATGCCGGTATTATTAATGTACTGGACCTGTTATGACGATGAAAATGCTGATAAGATGTATTTTTACAAAGATGTATACGACCGTGACAGGGTAATTCTTGAGGAACTGCTGAAAGACAGGCAGATATAGATAAAAATTGAAAATCTGAGTAATAAAATATCCTGCTGATTAGCGATTTTTTCTAAAAAGGCAATAGGTGCAGGCTGGCAAATGGACTTTACTCATGATCAATCCATAGATACCACACGATCTTAAAACTTCACCGGTATTTCAATTTACAGATCCAGCCTAGTCAAAGGATTTCAATGGGAATTTAGTATACGGATGCAGCTTCATCAGAGGAGTTTGCAGGTAATTGTGATCACAGACGTAGCCTACGCAGAGGATCATAAACTTAATACAGATCCGAAATATAAACTAATAGGAATCCTGGTTACCGGGTTTTAATTTTGTCTCAAAGAATACTCCGCTGAAGGAGCTTAAAGCCGTTATAATAAAGAAGAGAATACTGAATGCCACGGCAGTGTTTTTATCGATCATCAGATAATTAGCCCCAAAAATAAAGACCAGCTCCCTTGCCCCAACCCCTCCAATCGTAAAAGGTATCACTGCTACAACTGAGGAAAGCAGGAAAAGGGTCATATATTCAATATACATGCTATCAACCATCAAAGCCTTCAGGATCAGATAGGCACAAAGCAGCTGTGCTAACTGCACAGCTAATGACAGTACGCTTGAAATGGTGAAAGCAGCCAGGAATTTTCCGAAAAGTATCCTGAAAATTATAAAATAGGCTGGATAATAGATAATCAATGCTGCAATTAATGTCCATGTTACCCATGGGCCTATAAATGACAGGTTTACAAACAGGGATAAGAACATTGCCAGAAAGACAAGGGCCACCAGGCCGCTTATCCGGTCCAGCAAAGTTGCAGAAATAAGATCTTTCAGGCCCGTTTCATGAGACCTGTTCAGCAGATATACCTTATATCCGTCCCCTCCTATTCCTCCGGGAAGGAAAAGATTATAAAACATGCCAACGTAATAAAGTTTTAGATTATATAATCCAGGCAGATTAAGTTCGATTGATTTAAAGAAACGGTTTAATCGGCCAGAGGCTATAAATTTGGAGAGATTAAAGGCAATCAGGGCCAAAATAATCCATCCGGCACGGACATGAAGAAGAATATTCCTGGTTTGCTGCAGATCAATTTTCTGGATGACCACATAAATGGCAAGGGCAGAAACACTGACCTTTAATATGAATTTCAGGATCCCCTTTTTATTTGTCTTTTCCAACAAAGATGTTCTTAATGGAATAAATTTTCTTATCCTGTGATTCGTAGTAGGTCCGCATGATTATCTCGGCTATGATCCCGGATGTAATCAACTGGATACCTCCAAGTGTCAAGGTTATCGCCAATATCAGGACAGGCCGGCCCCAAATATCGTGACCCAGGAACTTTTCGATTAATAGATAGATATTCAATACCACACCTATTACAAAGGTAAATATTCCCAGTGTGCCGAACAGGTGCATGGGTTTTTGAAGGTACTTCTGATAGAATACCATAAGCAGAAGGTCACTCATTACCCTGGATGTTCTTCCAATGCCATATTTAGTTTTCCCATATTGTCTGGGATGGTGGGTCACATCCACTTCAGTGATCTTTGCCCCCTGTAACTGGGCCAATACCGGAATGAAACGGTGTAATTCACCATATAATCCAAGGTTTTTTGCAACATCTGCCCTGAATACCTTCAATGAGCATCCATAGTCATGTATCCTGACCCCCGTAAGCCACCTGATAATCCAGTTTGCGATCTTGCTTGGAAGTTTTCTGCTTATCCAGTAATCCTTGCGGTCTGCTCTTCTTCCTGCCACAACATCCCATCCTTCATCCTCCAGCTTTTTGACCATGGAAGGAATATCTGCCGGATCGTTCTGGAGGTCACCGTCAAGAGTAATGATAAGGTCACCGGTTGCCTGTTCAATACCCGCTGACATAGCTGCTGTTTGCCCGAAGTTTTTGTAGAAGCTTACTGGCGTATAAGGACGGTCACCTAATTCCCTGATTT
>CBDUCT010000294.1:0-5199 GCA_965365715.1 uncultured Cyclobacteriaceae bacterium
TGTTCATCAAATCCAAAACTCTTGTATTCCCGCTTTGAGCAGGCAGATGTATATGGTTGCAGATGTTCTCATATCCGGCCATGGTAATCAGTACCGCGTCTGTTATGTCTTTTGGATGTGAAGTTGAAAACCTCACCCTGAGATCCGGATCAATATTGGCAACCATTTCCAGTAGCTGAGCGAAATCAACATACGAATCAATCTCCAGGTTTCTGTCCAGCCTGCTCTTATTATTTTCTGCTTCTGACCATTTATAGGAATCCACGTTCTGGCCAAGCAGAGTCACTTCACGGTAGCCCATGGCAAATAAACTCCTGGCTTCATTAAGGATGGAATATGGATCCCTGCTCCTTTCCCTTCCTCTGGTAAAGGGTACTACACAGAAAGAACACATGTTATCGCATCCCCGCATGATAGATATGAATGCGGTAACACCGTTCGAGTTCAAACGAACAGGTGAAATATCAGCATAAGTTTCTTCTCTTGACAGGAATGTGTTGACGGCTTTCTGGCCATCATCGACTTTCCTGACTAGACTGGGCAGATCCCTGTAGGCATCAGGACCAACCACCAGGTCCACAATTTTTTCCTCATCAAGTAACTTGCTTTTAAGCCGTTCAGCCATACATCCCAGTATGCCTACCATCAATTCAGGTTTTTCTTTCTTAATACCATTAAATTGCCTTAATCTTTTTCTGATGGTTTGTTCAGCCTTTTCCCGGATTGAACAGGTATTTATAAAAATCACATCGGCTGATTCATATTGAGAGGTTGTGCCAAAGCCATCCTTTTTCATAATTGAAGTTACAATCTCACTGTCAGAAAAATTCATCTGACACCCGTAGCTCTCAATATACAGTTTTCTCTCCTTACCAGAAGCTTCCTCACGTGTAACCTGCATTGTTTCACAGGAACCTACATTCTGCTCATCTTTTACTGTATCCCAATTGTATTTAATCATTTATCGGATTCTTCATTTTTATGCAAATGCAAAGATATACAATATCTAAATAATTATGCCATTTTGTCAGTATGTAATGGACATAATTTGCGATATGATATCTTTAATGTTATATTGATCGATATAAATATGACCAGGCAGAAAATTTATCTTAAATAATATGAATATAACGGATATTTCAGGTACATGTACTTTGAGCAATGGCGTTAAAATGCCCTACCTGGGACTGGGTGTATATGACTGTAAAGATGGTAAAGAAGTATTTAACAGTGTCACATGGGCACTGGAAGCTGGGTACAGGCATATTGATACAGCTACACTGTATAAAAATGAATCCGGGGTGGGAGAAGCGGTAAGGGCATATGATATTGCACGAGAGGAAGTATTCGTTGTAAGTAAGGTATGGAATACTGACCAGGGATATAAAGAAACGCTAAAGGCCTTTGAAACAAGTATGGCTAAGCTTAAACTAGATTATCTGGACCTTTATCTGATACACTACCCGGTTAAAGGTAAATTTTCGGATACCTGGAAGGCTTTGGAAAAATTGTACCGTGAAGGCCGTGTAAGGGCCATAGGCGTCAGCAACTTTCCAGAACGGCATATCAGGGAATTACTAAAGACTGCCAAAATAATCCCTATGGTGAACCAGATGGAATTTCATCCATATCTCATCCAGCAGGACCTGATTGATTACTGCCGGGAGTTAAGTATACAATATGAGGGTTGGTCGCCCTTTATGAGAGGTCGTATATTTGAAATTGATATATTCAGAGAACTATCCCAAAAGTATCAGAAAACCATCGCGCAAATTGCTCTTAGATGGAGCCTGCAGAAAGGAGTGGTAGCTATTCCGAAATCTTCCCGAAAGGACAGAATTATATCCAATGCGGAAATATTCGATTTTGAAATATCAGTTGATGATATGAATCTGATCAATAAACTGGATAGAAACCAGGCTGTTGTGGGATTGCATCCTGATAGTTTTGAATTGTGAAAACGTAATACCGTAAACACTTCATGACTATTATTGTTCTTATAGAACAGAATAATTGGAAAAATTTTAGGGATTAAAATTCCCGGGCATCATTATACATAATTGATCATGGCAAATTATTTTATTATTGGAGGATCCTCAGGTATCGGAAGACAATTATCAGTCAACCTGGCGAAATCAGGACATCAGGTATATGCTACTTTTAATGAACACAAACCTGAAGGCGATACCCCCAATCTGATTTACGAAAAGTGTAATGTTCTGGAAGATGAAATCGACACTGGTTTCCTCCCAGAAACCGTCGACGGACTTGTATACTGCCCGGGAAGTATAAACCTTAAACCATTCATCCGAATGAAACCCGGTGAATTTATAAAAGACTTTGAACTTCAACTGGTCGGGGCGGTGAAAATGATTAAAGCTGCTTTCCCAAAACTCAAAGCTTCGGATAATGCCTCCATTGTATTATTCTCTACAGTTGCTGTGCAGATGGGATTTCCTTTCCATACCCAGGTAGCTGCTTCAAAAGGGGCCATTGAAGGATTCAGCAAAGCACTCGCCGCTGAATTTGCACCACGGATCCGTGTTAATTGTATCGCCCCTTCCCTGACAGATACCCCCATGGCAGCGCATTTATTAACCAATGAGGATAAACGGAAGGCTAATGCAGAAAGGCATCCTTTGAAAAAAATTGGTAAACCTGAAGATATAGCTAGTATGATAGATTTCTTACTTTCCGATAAATCCGCATGGATAACGGGACAAGTTTTTCATGTGGATGGGGGTATGTCTTCAATAAAGACCTAGAGATGAAAATTCTGTTAACGGGTGCAACTGGTTACATAGGCAAAAGATTGCTTACTACGCTACTCAAAAATGGGAATGAGGTGGTTTGTTGTGTCAGGGACAAGAGACGATTCGATCATAGGAAATATGGCACCAACCTCATAAGCGTAATCGAAGTGAACTTTCTTCGCGAAGAAACGCTTGACAGGATTCCCGATGACATTGATGCAGCCTATTACCTTATTCACTCTATGTCATCAACTACTGGTGACTTTCAAATCATGGAAGAGAACTCTGCCAGGAACTTCAGGGATAGGTTGTCTCAAACACAAGTATCACAGGTCATATATCTTAGCGGTATAGTCAATGAAGAGGAATTATCCCGGCATTTAAGTTCCAGGAAAAGTGTAGAAGATATTCTTAATTCAGGCAGCTATCATTTAACTACGCTCAGGGCTGGGATCATCGTGGGTTCCGGCAGCGCCTCATTTGAAATAATACGTGATTTGATTGAAAAATTACCAATAATGGTCACTCCTAAATGGCTGAACACCAAATCACAACCAATTGCCGTCAGGAATGTAATCGAGTTTCTGAAAGGGGTTTTGCTCCTGGAGGAAACATATGATAAAAATTATGATATTGGCGGCCCGGAAGTCCTGACTTATAAAGAAATGCTTCTGAAATTTGCTAAGGTGCGTAAATTAAAACGGAAAATTTTGACTATTCCGGTATTAACTCCAAAACTTTCTTCCTATTGGTTATATTTTGTAACCTCTACTTCCTATAAATTGGCCATTAACCTGGTTAACAGTATGAAAATTGAAGTCGTCTGCAGGGAGAATAATCTGGCTGAAATGCTGAATATAAAGTTGATCTCTTATGAAGATGCAGTCGCAATGGCATTCGATAAAATAAAGCATCATGATGTTTCATCGAGCTGGACCGATGCCTTGTCAAGTTCAGCTTTGGAGGAGGGTATTTCTAAACTGGTTTCTGTCCCAACCTATGGTTGTTTTATAGATCATAAAAAGGAAGATGTGCGTGATGAAAAAGAAGTTACCGAACGGATCTGGACTATTGGAGGTGAGAATGGGTGGTATTTCGCCAATTGGTTATGGCATTTTCGGGGCTTCATGGATAAATTGTTTGGTGGAGTTGGATTAAGGCGAGGAAGAAAAAACCCTGATGATATTGAGGCCGGAGATGCTCTTGATTTCTGGCGGGTTTTGTATGCAAATAAAAAAGAAAAACGACTTCTGCTATATGCTGAAATGAGGTTGCCCGGCGAGGCGTGGCTTGAATTTCAAATAAGAAATAATACGCTCTATCAACCGGCAACTTATAGGCCCTTCGGTATAATGGGAAGGATTTACTGGTATATTCTACTGCCATTTCATTATGTCGTTTTCAAAGGTATGATCAGAAAAATAGCATCTTAATTATGGGATTTTATCAATTTTATGCCACTCAGAAGATACCTTCAAGTCTCGACAAGGTCTGGGATTTTATTTCTTCACCATTAAATTTGAAGAAAATCACCCCGGATCATATGGGATTTGATATAATTACTCCTGAGCTTCCTGAAAAAATGTATCCTGGGATGATTATCGCTTATAAGGTTAGTCCTCTTTTGGGTATAAAAATGACCTGGGTTACGGAGATTACCCATGTTCGGGAAAAAGAGTTCTTTGTAGACGAACAGCGCGTTGGCCCATACAACATCTGGCATCATGAACACCATATTAAATCCATTGATGGGGGTGTTTTAATGACAGATATTGTTTCTTACAAACCACCATTCGGAATATTGGGTACGATTGCTAATGGTTTATTAATTCAAAAGCAATTAAAGGCCATATTTGACTACCGGGAGAAAGCTGTCATAGATATTTTCGGAACTTTTGAGGAATAGTTATTAACTAAATTGCCTGACCTAATATCTTGACAGGCATAAAATGTTGATTATCTGTCCAAATGAAAATTTTACACCTCATTATCCCTATTGTGGCAGAAGTCCTAAGGCAAAATTTGCAGTCAATTGTGCTTTTCGATTTTTGGCAATAAGCTCTATAAGCTTAAGCTGGGCCTGAATATATCCGATTTCCCTGGAGTTTACCATAAACAGGGAACTCTCGCCGGCATTAAACATTTTGCGTTCACCATCCAAAAGGCCATAATAATCTCTAACCGTTTGATTGTACAGATTGATCTGGTCTATTGTGGTAGTCCAGAGGTTTAAAGCCATATTTGTTTTTGTTTCGATTCCGGCCCGCTTGGTTGATAATTCGAATTCAGCATCCTGTATCTTAAGGTCAGCCAATTTAACATCTCCCCTTTCTTTTCTCAGCAAGATTGGAAAACTGAATTCAAGCCCCCAGGTATAATTATTGGTATTATATGAGGCAAATGGATTCCCATTTACCGGTCTAGATAAAGCATTGTATTTCAAATT
>CBDUCT010000295.1:0-5144 GCA_965365715.1 uncultured Cyclobacteriaceae bacterium
ATAAAACGGCAGGAGTCGTTACCGGGTTGGCCTGGACACAGGTTGGTGGTGGGCTCCTGTTTCTTGAGTCGAGTTTCAGTCGCGGAACCGGGAAGTTAACAATAAGCGGTCAGCTGGGGGATGTGATGAAAGAATCAGCCATGGCTGCCCTGTCTTACTTAAAGTCAAATGCTAGCAAACTCGGGATAGATTTTAAGGTGTTCGAAAAATATGACCTGCACATACATGTTCCGGCGGGTGCCGTCCCAAAAGACGGGTCATCTGCAGGAATAACTATGTTGGTATCTCTTGCCTCCGTGTTTACGCAAAGGAAGGTGAAGAATAAAATTGCCATGACAGGTGAAATAACACTCCGTGGAAAAGTACTACCGGTAGGCGGGATCAAAGAGAAGATTCTTGCCGCTAAACGGTCCGGGATCAAGGAGATCATATTATGCTCCAAGAACCGGAAAGATATCGATGAGATCGAAAAATCCTATATCGCCGATATCAAGATTCATTATGTGAATCATGTGGATGAAGTGATATCCCATGCATTATTAAAAGAAAAAGTTCCTGATTCCATGGAGTTTATTGTGGAATAACAGAGGATGCATTGTTTAAAAGATTCCCGGTGGATTTATTGTCAAAGAAATATAATTACTAAAGAAGCATATAATGTTGGATAAAGAAAAATATTTAACGCCTCGTGAGATCGTATCGGAGTTGGATAAATATATTATAGGCCAGGATGATGCCAAAAGGAATGTGGCTATTGCTTTAAGGAACAGATGGAGACGTATGAATGCGGATCCGGAGATAAGAAGTGAGATCATACCCAATAATATATTAATGATCGGTGCCACAGGTGTTGGGAAAACGGAAATAGCAAGGCGTCTGGCCAGGATCGCAGATGCACCATTTACAAAAGTTGAGGCCTCTAAATTTACAGAGGTAGGGTATGTGGGCCGGGATGTTGAAAGTATGGTTAGGGATCTGGTGGAACAGTCCGTTAACCTGGTAAAAGCACAAAAGAAGGAAGAGGTGATGGATAAGGCTACTTCAGCTGTGGAAGACCAGATCCTCGATATCCTGATCCCTCCAATGAAACCCCAAACATTGCGACCTCCCCATACGACCGATAAGGTGCAGGAGGAAACGCCCAAAGATGACTACGAATTGAACGAAAAAACACGGGAAAAATTCAGGGAGAAGTTGCAGCGGGGAGAACTGGATGATCGAAAAGTAGAAATAAATGTGAAACAACCCGCCAATACAGGTATCGGCATGATTGGTGGCGGCATGATGGATGAATCATCCATGATCAACCTACAGGAGATGATAGGCAATATGATGCCAAAGCGGAATAAGAAAAGAAAGGTCACCATCGAGGAAGCCCGTAAGATCTTGCTTGAAGAAGAATCTGCAAAGCTGATCGATATGGACGAGGTGAAGGAAGAGGCGATCCGTAAGGCCGAAAATACGGGGATCATATTTATTGATGAAATCGAT
Organism: uncultured Cyclobacteriaceae bacterium; assembly: GCA_965365715.1. Taxonomy (GTDB): domain Bacteria; phylum Bacteroidota; class Bacteroidia; order Cytophagales; family Cyclobacteriaceae; genus JAGTVG01. The sequence goes on from CBDUCT010000295.1 coordinate 1,492, forward strand.
AAGATCGCCGGTGCCGGTAAAAAGGGGAGTGGCCCCGATGTAAGCCGGGAGGGGGTTCAGCGAGACCTTTTGCCGATTGTTGAAGGGAGTACGGTGAATACAAAATACGGTGTGATCACTACAGACCATATCCTGTTTATTGCCGCCGGGGCATTTCATATAGCCAAACCCTCTGATATGATCCCCGAACTCCAGGGTAGATTTCCGATCAGGGTGGAGTTGAATAATCTGACAAAAGAAGATTTCTGCCTGATCTTGAAAGCCCCGAAAAATGCATTGACAAAACAGTACCAGGCTTTATTCCAATCAGAGGATATAGAGATCAATTTTACCGATGAATCTCTTGAAAAGATTGCTGAAACCTCATTTCATATTAATGAGGAAATTGAGAACATCGGGGCAAGACGTCTTCATACCGTAATGAGTAAGCTGTTAAATGACTTCCTTTTTGATGTTCCTGATGTGATCGGTCCCAATGCCAAGATCATGGTCACAAAGGAAATGGTGGATGAGAAACTCGCTGACCTGGTAACCAATAAAGATCTAAGCCGATATATTCTATAACCTGCTGGCAGATTGATTCAATATTATGAGGAAATTCTTCATTACAGGATCGAGCAAGGGGCTGGGTCGGGCGATCACGGACCTGCTGTTAGAGGAACCGGATGTTGGTGTGACTGGCATTTCCAGAACAAATTCAACAGAACACCCCAGGTTTACACACATTCCATTTGACCTGGACAATGTTCATAATTTAGCCAGGATTGTCGACGGCCTTTTTCAGGATAACTCCGACTTTGAAGAAGTAGTTTTGATCAATAATGCCGGTTATCTGGGAGATATTCAGTATATGGGAGACCTTGATCACCAGGAGTTCATCAAAGTGATGAATATCAATGTTATTGCTGCTGCAATTCTGATGAATGCCTTTATCAGGAATTTTAGAGATTCTGCGGGTAAAAAAGTGGTCATCAATATAGGATCCGGAGCCGGGCGGCATCCCTATGACGGCTGGAGTGCCTATTGTACATCCAAGGCCGCAGTGGATATGATCTCGGAAGTAGCAGCTATGGAAAACAGTATCCGGGATAATAATTTCAGGATTGTTTCTCTCGCCCCCGGTCCGGTAGATACCGGCATGCAGGATATTGTAAGATCGGCACCAGTTGAAAATTTCAGCCAGCTCAACAAGTTCATTGCCTTAAAGAAATTAGGACAATTACCTGCAGTGCAGGAGACCGCGAAAAAGATCCTTTCTTTTATTTCCAGGATCGATGAGTTTGAAGGACCTGTTCAGGATATTCGTACAATTCCGGTTTAACTGGTGGACATTTTCTTGGGATAATCACAAAATACCAGTTCGCCCCCATTATAATTAATCTCAGACCAGTCATCAGTATTGAAATCGATGGCTACTATTCCTGTTGTCGGAATATTATAAATATTAATACCGCATAGCATATTAGCGAAATCCGTAAAACCCGGATTGTGTCCGAAAAGCATAACACTGTCAATCTTGTGTTTGAGTTCCCGGACAATAGAGATCATGGAATTACAGCTCCCATGATACAGACGGTCATCTATGACTATCTTTTTTTTGGGATAACCGATCTCTTCAGATATTTTCTTTGCGGTCGTATAGGCCCGGTTAGCCGGGCTGGATATCAGCAGGTTGGGAATAATACCTTGTTTCCGTAACCTGAGGCCCATTTCCGGTGCATTTTTCTTGCCGCGATTATTTAAAGGGCGGTCGATATCATCAAGGGATGGATCGTCCCAGGAGGATTTAGCATGTCGGACGAGAAATAAACGTTTCATGTCAGAAAATTTTAAAAACTTAAGCTATAAAAATTATTTGATTTTGCATGAATTGGGGCATAAATTTTTTTTATATGAAATATTGTTAATATGAAAACCTTTTCATATGTTTGTACGTAAATTAGAAAAAAGAAAAGATATGAAAGGCATTTTGAAGGTATTTATTCTGTTGGTGGTAACATTCGCAGTAGGATGTCAGCCGGCAGGTGATAATAAGAATGTTAAAAAATTAAAAGCTGAAATAAAAACGAAAAACGATAATACAATGGAACATTTAACAAAAGCGACTTTTCAGGAAAAAGTATTTAATTACGAGGTAAATAAAGAGTGGAAGTACGAAGGAGATCTGCCATGTGTGATTGATTTCTACGCAGACTGGTGTGGACCATGTAAGATGGTAGCTCCGATTCTGGAAGAACTTTCCAAAGAGTATGAAGGTAAAATTCATATTTATAAGGTAGACACTGAAGCTGAGCAGGAGTTGGCTGCCGCCTTTGGTATCCGAAGTATTCCTTCCATATTATTCTGTCCGAAGGATGGACAGCCTCAGATGGCCCAGGGTGCCTTACCAAAGGCAACCATGGAAAAAGCGATAAAGGAGATCCTCCTGGCAGAAAAGCCTGTTGAATCCAACTAAAAAAAGAATTTATTAGATAGAAGCTAATTAAGCTTACTTGATATATATTCCAATGTGCTCTAATCCCGTCGTAAGGCGGGATTTTTTTATAATTCCTCAGCTGCCGATGTGGTATGAAAATAGATCATCATATCAAAATCAGCTCTATTAACCTCCGAATAGTAAGATCCGGGATTGCCATTATATACCGCTCCCAATGAAAGCATTTTCTGATTCACTTCAAACTGGTTATTCCAATCCGGATCATTTAACAGGTGATTCATTGAAATACCAAAACAATCATGGACAGAATTAGAAAAAATGTAATTTAGTGATCCTGTAAGTGGATTTTCGGAGATTTCATGAATCCTTAACTGAGTAAAATTTTTACCATCCTGTCCAACTGCCCTGAAAGATCCCTTTGAGAAACTGAATCCAAGGACTTCATAATCATCTGATAGTGAATTTTTAAGATGATACCCCATAGAGCTAACCAATCCGCTGGAGTTTGGGGGATTGCCTGATACATGATAGTTGTGTGCCCAAATCACAACTTTGTTTTTCGGATCCTGATCCAATATCCATTCCACATTTTTCGCCATAAATTCATCCCGGTAATTTCGGCTGTAATCATTAATGTAGTTATAAAACCTAACCGTAAAAGATTGTTTCATCACTTCAATCATATGTGCGTAGAACTGGAAAGTTTCATTACTGCTTTTACTTATTAAATCGGATTCATGATGTTTTACAGTGTCAATCACTGTATTTATTCTATTCAACAGGAGACTATATGAGTTATTATTATAATTTTCAAATTGGGAATCATGTGCATTTTTTACAGAGTCGATAATATTATTTGCATAAACACTTAAGGCGGGATCTGTTTCAGAAAGGAATTCTTTTAAGAGAACAGTGTTGTATTTATTGAATTGACAATCAATACCCAAGTACTGTATCTTATCGGCTTCGCTTTTATCTTGATTATAGGAACACATCCATTCAATGAGTTGTTGGACTTCTTTTGGCTTCCAGGGCTAGAAAAGCATGGGGGCTACCAGCAAGGTAGGGATCGAGTGACTTAGCCCCTGCTGAACGGCATCGTGGAGTACAACTTCTGCGAGGCCCTGCCGGCCACCATCTCGGGCAACGTGTTCCAGGACGGCCCGGCCGTCAAGCTGTCCTTCGGCCAGACCGAGGCCGATGTGGCCCCACTCCG
>CBDUCT010000296.1:0-5143 GCA_965365715.1 uncultured Cyclobacteriaceae bacterium
ATTTAGCATAGACTATTTTATTGCCATCTCCTCCTGCCCCGTCCAGCAACCATTTTTTTGTGCCAGCCATTTTTTCCCACTTTGAATCACTAAAATCACTTTTATTACTGAAAATCATTTCCTCGAGATCCTCCTCAGTAGAACGGATATAAATCAGAACTCTTCGCTTTTCATCCCCTGAATATTTCTCATCATTATTGATAGATATCTGAATATCTTGAGGTGGGGTAGTGTCAAGTATTATTTTTGAGGATTCAATCGGAGACGTGTTGCCAGCAATATCACGCAATTGTGCATAAATAGTCTTCTCGCCATCACCTTCGGAAAGCGTTAAATTAATCTTATCGTTCGAGTATTTAACCCAGGGAACATCATTTAAGGAAGGATTCAGCCCGATCTTCATTTCTGCAATCAAACTGTCTCCCAGTTTCAGAGATTTTATTTCCAGAGATATATCAGTCTTGTTGGTATACTGATTACCCTCGTTTACCCGGAAAGCTATTATCGGAGGTAAATTACTCGAAAATAGAGGTAAGGATATCGTTAACTGAAAAAGTATACCAATTATGAAACCGCAAAGAATCTTGACTTTGAAAAACTTCTTTTTCTGCATTTTATTTAAAAAAACCTGCCCTGATGTAATATTATAACATGCTTAATGAACGAAAAATAGCATTATATAATATATTAAAAAAGTAGAATTTATAGAAAAGGCATAAATTATATAACTTTTTTAAGATTAGAGGAAATCGAAATTAAGAAATGATAGCAGTGATATCCTTTTATTAATTCTGAAATTACAACTGATATTTGATCACACGGGTTTCCGTATATGAGTTTTATAAAATCTCAGTCAGCCTTATTTCAGGAAATCATTTAAATCCGTATAATCCAGGTTAAAGGCATCAGCTACTGCCTTATAAACCACTTTACCGCTAATAATATTTAGACCCAGAGCCAACTCCCGGTTCAAGCCACATGCAGATTTCCATCCTTTATTGGCAAGTTGTATAGCATATGGTAAAGTCGCGTTTGTCAGGGCCAGGGTAGATGTATAAGGAACGGCACCTGGCATATTGGCAACGCAATAGTGAATAACATCATCAATGATATAAGTGGGATTTTTATGAGTTGTTGGTTGACAGGTTTCAATACAACCGCCCTGGTCAACTGCTACGTCTACCAAAACCGTACCTGGTCTCATATCTTTCAGCATATCACGGGTGATCAGATGGGGAGCTTTAGCCCCGTGTATAAGTACCGCACCCACTATTAAATCTGCAGTAGGAATTAGTTCACGAATATTATATTCATTAGATACGAGCGTACTAACATTGGCCGGCATGATGTCAGCTAAATATCTGAGTCTTGGAAGACTAATGTCCAGTATAATTACATCAGCCCCCAGGCCCGCAGCCATTTTCGCTGATTGTGTACCAACAATTCCACCACCAAGTATCAACACTTTAGCGGGATTTACACCAGGAACACCACCAAGCAATACCCCTCTTCCCTTAAGTGGTTTTTCCAGGTATTTGGCGCCTTGTTGAACCGCCATTCTTCCCGCTACTTCTGACATTGGAACCAGTAGAGGTAAAGTCCCGTCGCTGGATTCCACGGTTTCATATGCCAGACAGATTGATTTACTTTCAATCATGGCATGAGTAAGGGTTTCACTCGATGCAAAATGAAAATAAGTGAAAACCAGTTGGTCTTCCCTGATCAAAGGATATTCCGGTTCGATGGGCTCCTTAACTTTCATGATCATCTCGGCAGACTGATATACCTCCTCAATTGTTTTCAAAATATCAGCACCGGCATCCGTGTAAATCTGATCAGTAAATCCGCTGCCCTCGCCAGCTGTTGATTGGACAAAAACCTGATGACCTCTCTTTTTTAATTCTTTAGCACCTGCAGGTGTAAGAGCAACACGGTTTTCATTGTCTTTTATCTCTTTTGGTACTCCGATTATCATTTCTTTATGCTGTTAGATTATAAAATACCTTATGATTGAATAAAAATTTTTAGTGAATAATTTATCATTTCAAGGCTGTAAAAAATATATGTAAATGTAATGAAATTTAGATTTAATTGAGAATAGAATTAAATTTTATATATCGGATAATATCAAAATTTTATTCTGATTCCTTGTTTGATTTTAATCAAATTATTAAATTATTACTGCAATAATCTTAAATTAATTCGTTAAAATATTGATTTATTCGATGAAACAATCTTTGAGAGAAATTTTTTTTTCTTTATGTTTGTTTAGCTTGCATTTTAGAAAAAGTGGTATTTTAATTCGATGTGAACATTAAAAAGAACCTGATTTGGCTGTAGCAAAAGTTCTCAATCATATAAAGATTCCGGCAAAAGATATCCTGGAGGATTACAGGATCTGTGTATTAAGCAGGGAGACCAGTTTGATTGGGAGGAAGGAAGTATTTATGGGCAAGGCCAAGTTTGGGATATTTGGTGATGGCAAGGAAGTTCCTCAGTTGGCGATGGCCCGTTTTTTTCGTAAAGGAGACCACCGTTCAGGTTATTATCGAGATCAAACCTTTATGTTTGCAATTGGTGAGTTAACTGTCCAGCAATATTTTGCACAACTTTTTGCCCATACTGATATTGAAGCAGACCCATCCTCGGCTGGTAGATTAATGAACAGTCATTTTGCAACGCGCATGCTTGATCCGGCAGGAAATTGGCTGAAGCAAACGGAACTTAAGAATTCATCTTCTGATATTTCTCCCACAGGTGCACAGATGTCCCGTCTTATTGGTCTTGCATTTGCTTCTAAATTATACCGTAACAATCCTGAATTGGGGGAACTTAAAGATTTCTCTGAAAATGGGAATGAGGTTGCTTTCGGTACAATTGGGAATGCTGCTACCTCAGAAGGATGTTTTTTTGAGGCAGTCAATGCAGCTGGAGTATTACAGGTACCTATGGTATTATCCGTATGGGATGACGGATATGGGATTTCTGTACCTAATAAGTTTCATACCGTAAAAGAAGATATTGGCAAGGCAATGCAGGGATTTCAACGGGATGATGATGTTAATGGACTTGAAATATTTCAGGTTAAAGGCTGGGATTATATGGCATGTCTTGAAGTTTTCGAAAAAGCCACCAGGTTGGCCAGGGAGCAACACATTCCTTCTTTAATTCACTTTACAGATTTGACACAGCCTTTGGGGCACTCTACCTCCGGTTCACATGAACGCTATAAATCCAGGGAACGTCTTGATTGGGAAAATGAATATGACTGTAATAAAAAGTTCAGGGAATGGATACTGGAAAATAATATTGGGAGTGAAGAAGAGCTGGATAGAATTGAAAAAGAATCAAAACAGCAGGCTAAGGCAGAAAAAGAAAAGGCCTGGGCAGAGTATCTGGAAAGTATAAAGCATGATCAGATTGAAGCAGCCAAAATTATAACAACGGTAGCTCAAAAATCTAAATACCGGCGTGAGATCCTTAATATAAAAGCAGATCTCACAAAAATTCATAATCCACTTAAACTTGATTTCTTCAAGGCTGTCAAGAAGACCTTAATACTTACAAGGAAAGAAAAAATACCACAAAGACAAAGACTGATCAATTGGTTATCAAAAATCAATGATGATAATCAGAAATTCTATTCATCTCATTTATATAGTGAGTCTGAGAACTCATCACTGAATATAAAGGCTGTGGAACCTGTTTATTCTGATGAGTCTAAAATGGTGGATGGAAGAGAGGTGTTGCAGGCATTTTTTGATAATGCGCTGGAAAGAGACAAGACAGTGCTGGCATTTGGTGAGGACGTTGGTAAGATAGGGGATGTGAACCAGGCCTTCGCCGGATTACAGAAAAAGCATGGAGATATGCGCGTTATGGATACAAATATACGCGAGACCACCATTATTGGTGAAGGAATTGGATTGGCCATGCGCGGATTAAGGCCCATTGCAGAGATTCAATATTTGGATTATTTGATATTCGCTATCCAAACCTTATCTGATGATCTGGCAACTTTACATTACAGGACTAAAGGTGGCCAGAAAGCTCCCTTGATCATAAGAACGCGAGGACACAGACTGGAGGGGGTATGGCATTCAGGTTCCCCGATGGGGATGATACTTAATAGCTTAAGAGGGATCAATGTGCTTGTTCCCCGCGATATGACAAGGGCAGCTGGATTTTACAATACTATGTTGCAATCTGATGATCCGGCCTTGATCGTTGAAGTTTTAAATGGTTACCGGCTAAAGGAAAAAATTCCTGACAATTTGATGGGTTTTACTGTACCGGTTGGTGTACCTGAAATCCTGCGAAGGGGTTCGGATATTACAATAGTAACTTATGGAGCCATGTGCAGGATTGTGATGGATGCCGCTGAAGAACTTGAAAAGATCGGGATATCCCTCGAAGTTATTGATGTGCAGACACTGATCCCTTTTGATATCCATCATAAAATTGTGGAATCATTAAAGAAAACAAATAGAATCGTTTTTGCAGATGAGGATGTCCCGGGAGGAGCCACTGCCTATATGATGCAAAAGGTACTTGAAGAACAGAATGGATATCATTATCTGGATTCAAAACCGATCACTCTAACTTCTAAAGAACATCGTCCCGCTTATGGTTCAGATGGCGATTATTTCTCAAAGGCAAATGCAGAGGATGTCTTTGATTACGTATATGCTATGATGAATGAAGCTGATCCAGATCGCTTCCCTGAAATCTACAATAAAAACTATCATATCCCTCAGTGGAATCCGGAGGTTATAGATAATTAAGAAATTGTATTACATTAAAACCTGATCTATGGATCAACACTGATCATATCCAGGGTAAAGTCAGGGGTGCTTACGACATTGGACTTGTTTAGTGCCCTGTCCTGTATCATAACCTCAATTTTTAAAGTATCCCTGAACAGAAATAACCAGCCTGAAGAAGTCATACCGTACCTGAGGGATCCTTCAAGAGGTCTGATTACCAACCTTTGATCCTCAATTTTTGTATTTAGAAGAGGAAACCTGCCATCAAAAGTTTGGTAATATGGAGGTTGACGCCAGTCGAACTCTTCGTATTGACCATTTCTCTTTTCAAAAAAACGGACAAATATATTGTAATGGTCAGGATTCAGTTCCACCCA
>CBDUCT010000297.1:0-5128 GCA_965365715.1 uncultured Cyclobacteriaceae bacterium
CACCATGTACCACTGATACCATGTCATCACATCAAAATACTTTCCTATAAATGTAGCTATAACCATGGCAAGAATAAAACTCCCCACCATTCCTTCCCAGGATTTTTTTGGAGACACCCTTTCAAAAAGCTTGTGGCGTCCAAATAACACTCCTGCAATGTAACCACCGGTGTCTGAAGCCCAAAGTAATAGCAGGATACCAATAATGATCTGATAATTATATCCCCCATCTGCATAAACGCTTATGTTTAAGAGTGCAAATGGAAGACCAACATAAATAATCCCCAGTAAGGTATAGGCAATATTGGTAAATGGCTTTTTTTCTTTCTTATAAAGTTTAATTAAAAATATCAATGCAATGGATGGAAATATAGTGAAATAAAGGCTTGGTTTACAGATCCCCTTCTCAGCAAAAAAAGACAACACAAATATTAGAATGGCATTCAAAGTACCTATATATTTTAATGGCAACATTCCATCAAGACCTGTAAGCCTGTAAAATTCCAGTATGGAAAGACAACAGATAACCAGAAAAACAACGAAATAGGTCCATTCGCTGAAGTAAGAAGCATATATAACCAAGCCTGCACCAATAAATCCAGTCACAAGACGCTGGGTCAGATTGTTATATCTATTCAATGTTAATCTCATTCTCAATAATCTTTATAGCTTTTATTACCTCATCAGGATTAACGAGTACCTCAAAATAACCAAATTTATACATACTGTCCTGTTTGTCGAATATAACAGGATTCAAATTATGCTCTTCCAAAACACCCTTAACAATTTCAGCCTTATGCAATAATGGGGTTGAAAACACTTTCTGCCATTTACTCATCAGTCTGCTTTTGATACCGGAATTGTTTCCAGAAGGAAAATAACATATATATTGTAATAACAGCAAATATCAGTATAATATTTAATGGATATGCTTCCTGAACTTCGATATCAATCCCGATATGCCCTGCCTGATATAAATAGATCAGGATTAGTGTGAATCCATTATTGACGAAGTGCCCAAGAATAGGATACCATAAATTTCCGGACCAGTAATATATATATCCAAATAATAAGCCCAGAAAGAGACGAGGAACAAAACCAAAAAACTGCATATGGAAACCACTGAACAACACTGCAGTAACTAAAATCGCAACATGGATATTTTTGAACATCAAGTGAAATTTGTTTTGAAGAATACCCCTGAATATCAGTTCCTCCCCTATTCCTGGAATAACGGCGACAACCAGAAATACGATTATAAACTGGCTAAAGGATCCGAACTCAGTGAGGAAATCAGTAACCAGTTTTAATTCTTCTTCCTTTTCCCTGGCCCATTCCTCAAAACCACTCATAAACCCGGGAAAGGTAAGGTTCATATTCCATTCAATGAAAATTGTATTTACAAACATGAAGGAGATCACAATTACTATGGTCAAAATAATAGCCCATAAATTGATCTGCTTTAAATTAAACAAGGCCGATAACTGAATCCTTTCCACTATTACAAGATATATGAGGCCGGCAATAATAAATCCTCCTATAGCACCAAGGCCCTGCAGCATGAGAATAGCCGCCCTTTTTTCTTCTGTTAGTGGTAATGAGAGAAGTTCGGGAACTTCTGCCAGGCTCAGGTCTGTGGTTAATACCGATATTAAAAGTCCGATAAATTGGCCGATGAACATAGCGGCAAAAAACATTAATACAAGAATTATTAATGAATACCAGGGCTTGGGTGGTTCGCTAAATAGCGGATTTTTGGTAGTTATTAGCATATTGGTGTAAATTTACATTTTTAAAGAAATAAATCTTTGGTTAGAATAGGAAACATAGAGCTTGGAAACTTTCCATTACTGCTTGCTCCCATGGAGGACGTGAGTGATCCACCCTTCCGTGCATTGTGCAAGGAAAATGGAGCCGATCTGATGTTTACGGAGTTTATTTCTGCTGAGGGCCTGATCAGAGATGCTGATAAAAGTCTTGAGAAACTGGATATCTATGACTACGAACGCCCCATCGGCATTCAGATCTTCGGGGATAAAATAGACTCCATGCGAAAGGCAGCAGAAAAAGCAGAGCAAGCCAATCCTGAAATTATTGACATAAATTATGGATGTCCGGTTAAAAAGGTAGCCTGTAAAGGAGCCGGCGCCGGAATTTTACTGGATCTTCCTAAAATGCAGGCCATGACAAAAGAGATCGTGGACCAGGTTAATATACCAGTCACTGTGAAAACAAGATTGGGCTGGGATGAAAAAAATATAAAAATCATTGAAGTAGCCAAAAGGCTTCAGGATACCGGCATACAAGGCCTGACCATTCATGGCAGAACGAGGCAACAAATGTATAAAGGCACCGCCAACTGGGAATATATCAGCGATGTAAAAAATTCCCCGGATATCCATATCCCCATATTTGGGAATGGCGATATTGACACACCGGAAAAAGCACTGGAATATAAAAACAAGTATAATGTTGATGGCATTATGATCGGACGGGCATCAATTGGGAACCCGTGGATATTCAATGAAATAAAGCATTTCCTGCAAACCGGGCAGAAATTACCTCCCCCATCCTTGTCTGAAAAAATTAATACCGTCAAGAAACATGTTTCATTTTCGGTGGAATGGAAAGGTGACAGGAAGGGAATTTATGAGATGCGCAGGCATTATACAAACTATTTTCGCGGAATACCCAACTTTAAACCTTACAGGAATAAATTAGTACAGCTTGAAACCCAGGAAGAGATCATTAATCTGCTTGATGAAATCGAAATCACTTTTGTTAATGAATTGTCTATAGCCTGATGATCAATCACAAATCGAGCAGTACCAACTTTTTAGCCTGGTCACTTTTAATTATCCTGAGTATAATTTGGGGTAGTTCATTCATTTTAATGAAAAAGGGTCTCGTGGCTTTTGATCCGGGAGAGATCGCTGCACTCAGGATCTTTTCAGCTTCCTTGTTTCTCTTCCCTATCGCCATACAAAATTTAAGGCAGATAAAAACCCGCCGTCAATGGGCCTTTCTTTTTGCAAGCGGTTTCCTGGGAAGCCTGATACCGGCTTTTCTTTTTCCTCTGGCACAAACCAGAATCGACAGTGCAATCACCGGGGTACTAAATGCACTAACCCCATTTTTTACTATATTGATAGGCGGTATACTGGTAGGGGCAAAATTCAACAACCGGATAAAATTTGGAATATTCATAGGATTTCTTGGTTCCATTATTCTGGTGACCGCTGGTTCCGGTTATGACTTTACTCAGATCAATTACTATGCACTATTTATTGTTCTGGCAACCATTTTATACGGCTTAAACGTGAACATACTCAAGTATTATCTCGGAGATATTCGACCAGTGCATATTACCAGTTTTTCCATGATGCTTATAGGCCCGTTTTCCCTTGTATATCTCCTGGTTTATGCTGATGTTCTTCAAACCCTGAAGTCTGACTTGAATAATCTGATCCCATTAGGCTATATCATTTTTCTCGGGGTAGTAGGCACAGCAATATCATTAATACTTTTCAACAAACTGGTCAAAATCACCAATATTGTGTTCTCAAGTTCTGTAACTTATCTAATACCCGTAGTGGCAGTAATTTTGGGATTGATCGATAATGAGGTCCTGTTGATGCAGCATTATGTGGGCATGGCTTTCATTGTTCTTGGGGTACTCCTGGCTAATAGGGGAAGGCGAAATTAATTTTTAACAATTATTTTATATTCTATTCAGTTTTTCTGAAACTTTTTTCACACTCCTTTTCGTTATTAATATGAGACTTAACCAAAAAATTATTAGCATGTACAGCAATTTCATTTCTTCGACCATATCACAAGAACAGATCAGGGAAATTACTGCTGCGATCGATCGAATCAATGCTCAGCTTCCAACGCTGGTATCCCTATCTAATGAAGAACTCACTTCTCTTCCAAAAGTAAGCATGAAGAACATCGACTTTATTCATGAAGTCCTGGACTTTGCTGATACGTATCCCGACCTTGTGCCTCCGCATATCGATGTTCAGGAGATCCGAAAAGATTTAAGTCTTATTGAATCTATATCCAAGATTTTGAAGCCGATGAAACAACTGGTCAAGAAACTTGAGGATAGTGCACTGCTTGCCGGGAGTGAGGCTTATATACCTTCCCTTGCCATATATAATTCTGTTAAGGCTGGAACAACAAGATCCAGATCACATCACATGACCATCCGTTGATTATTTCAGGATTTTATTATTCAGGTAAAGATCGCTGAACTTCTCTATCTGGTTTTTATTCCCCAAAACTATGAGAATAGAATCCATATTGATTATGGTGTCCGGGCCCGGGTTAAATGCAAATCCCTTTTCTCCTCTTCTTACACCAATTATTGAAACACCTGATTTTGCCCGCACATCCATGTCTCCAATTGTTTTATTATGAAAATCGCTTTTAATATCTTCAAACTCAATTTCTTCCAGATGAAGTTCCTGGGAGGAAACCCCATTCAACAGATCAAGAAACTCTATAACGTAGGGCTTGGTAATCAGCTGTGACATGTGCAGACCACCAAGTACATCAGGTAATATGACGTTGTGGGCACCAGCCCGGATCAGTTTCTTTTCCGAATTAGGATCTGATGCTCTGGCAATAACATGAATATCAGGGTTTAATTCCCGGGCTGTAAGGGTGATAAATACATTGTCTGAATCCCTGGGTAAAGTAAGAATGATATAGGACGCTACATCTATTTTGGCTAGCTTCAGGACATCATCGTCTGTTGCATCGCCGACCACCAGGTGAATGCTGCCATCATCAGGCAGGGAATTAATAATATCTTCATCATTTTCAATTACTACAAAGTCTTTGCGACTTAATTTGAGTTCTTTACAGGCCATAGAACCATTCCTGCCATAACCGCAGACAATAACATGATCTTTCATTTTATTTACTTCTCTGTCAATAATAAATTTACGAAATATATTCCGTAATCCACCTTCAAATAAATAGCTTGTAAGTACGGAAATAACATAAGCAAAAATCACCAGGTTCAGAATAATGTAAAGGCTGGCAAATATTTTACCCATAGGTGGTAAATATACTGGAGAATTATTCAAAAGGCTCTATCACTGAGAGGAAGATTAAA
>CBDUCT010000298.1:0-5101 GCA_965365715.1 uncultured Cyclobacteriaceae bacterium
ATATTTACGGTCTTATTAAAATCATCAAGGGATTGAATATCATTCACGTTTTTACATGAACTCCGCCTGCTGGTAAAGTACAAGGTCATTTTACTCAAATCTACAAAAGGACAGTAATCCATGTATTCTGAATTTATCTCTTCACCAAGATTAACTGCCTGGCTCCAATCCGTGTTTTCTCCTTTCACACTGATGTACATATCCCCACTGCCATAGCCATCTTCCCTGTTGTATCCGCTGAATATCAGGAAAGATTCGTCGGGTGCCACATAGGCATTGAACTCATAACTTTCTGAATTGATCGCTTCACCGAGGGATACAGGTTCATCATATTTATGGCCATTCCATTTACAAAAGAAAATATCATCCTGCCCTTTTGAATCGGGCCGGTCTGAAGTTATATACAGGTTCCCGGATTTTGTAATCGCCGGATAGAATTCATTGTGTTCCGTATTAATGGGAGCACCCAGGTTAAGTGGCTCTCCCCATGCCTCACCCAATGTTGATCTTTCGACGTACCATATATCAAAATCTTTTGGTTCGTTTTGTGAAATCTCCCGTGGTCGGTTTGACACGAAATACAGCCTCCGACCATCAGGTGATAAAAAGGGTTCAAGGTCACGGTACTTGCCACTGAAATGTACTATGTCCGGTTCAGTCCATTCAACTTCATTCATTAAGACCTTGGCAATCACTGTTACTTCCTCCAAAGGGCTTTGCATTGTGAAATAGGCTTCTTTACCATCGGCAGTCATGGTAAGGTCCCTGATTTTTTGATATTGGGCAAGATTATCAAATGCTGGTTCAACCTTTGCGCCACGAATTTGTCCTTCAGAGTCAATTCCAAAGGCCATCAAAAAACTCAAAACAAATAGTTTCTTCATGATTATATATTTTATACGATCATACTTAAAAAAATCAGAATCCCAGCCAATTATTTTTTATTGGCATCAATTTTAATGATAAGAGCATTTATTTTTTCAAGAGCACCTGAGTAACTTTTAATCTGCTGGTTAAGTAATACGTCATATCCAAAGACAATATTTTCGAATTTAGGATTTTTAAAATAATCCCCCTTGATCTCCCTGTTTGCCTTATTGGACTCATTCCAGGTATTTAGTTTGAAAGCAATGCTAATGCCAACTATTACGATCAGCAGATCTATAAACTTCGACTTCCAGTCAATTTTAAATCTCTTTTTCCCCATAGACCAAATATATGTAATAATCTTAATCTCCTGATGGTACTGGTATTTGTACTTTTACTTCATTTGTGAATTTATACCATTCTCCAAGTAATTCCTTATATATATCCGGTTCACTAAGTTTCAGATCATTTTTTTCAGCCAGGTCGTTTAGGATATTATATAATTCAAAATTAGCCGTATCAAATGGTAATTGTGTGTTGACAATCTTCCAGTTTCCCTTCCGGATCATGGCAAGATTGCCATGCTCCATTCCGTATACATAATCATTATTATGTATTTCATCTAATTGACCGCTTACAAATGGAATAAGAGACTCTCCTTTAAGTGGATAGATCTTCCTGCCTTCATATTCCTTCGGATACGTTAATTCGGCCACCTCGTAAAATGTGGGTGCGATGTCCATGAGCGTAATAAATTGATCTGATATTTCATTTTTTCTCTCAATTCCCTTGCCAGAAATGATCATGGGAGCTACCATGCCTCCTTCTGTTGTAAATCCTTTAAAATATCTGAACGGAGCAGATCCAGCTTCAGCCCATTGGGGACCATATGAAATATAAGAATCTGGATTTCCCATATTTTCATAGTCATCGTTGAAGTGTTTTTTAAGAAAGGGCGCGTAATATGGATGATAGTAAAAATCTTCTGCTGCTGCGCCGTTATCTGACATGAAAACGATCAGGGTATTATTATACTTGCCAATATCTTTTAAGTAGTTGAGTAGCCTTCCAATATTATGGTCGAGGTTGTCCACCATGCCAGAGTATAATTCCATCTTACGTGCCTCTTTTTTCGCTTCCTCGGGAGTTAACGAATCCCAGGGCTTTACACGTTCATGATTTGGGGGCAACTCTGCTTCCTCAGGTAACATCCCTGCCCCTATAAGACTTTTAAGACGTTTTTCCTTTAATTTCTCATACCCGTCATCGTAACGGCCCTGATATTTTTTCCAGAATTTCTCATCGACCTGAAGAGGCCAATGTGGGGAGGTATACGCTGCGAAAGCGAAAAATGGCCGTCCATCATCCTTATGCCTGTCGATATATTCTATTAATTTGTTCGTGTAGAAATCTGTTGAATAATCCCCATCCTTCCACTTTGCTTTCTTTCCATCCTCCTTGTAGGGGGAGACCGGGAACTCAAGAAATAATCCCTGGTCATTATAGTGGTTCCCAGCTCCCAGGATCAGCACGAAGGAGCGTTCAAATCCTTTCTGATGTGGATTTGCACCTGGTGTATTTCCCAAATGCCATTTCCCAGCCATATAGGTGTGGTAGCCAGTTTCACGAAGTAAAGCCGGAATGGTTACGATCCTGTCAGTCAGCATGCCTTCGTAACCAAATTCACTAGTACGGAGACCCTGTCTTCCCATCCCGGCAATATGATTGTCATTGCCGGATAATAGCATGGCTCTGGTAGGAGCACAATACGGAGATGTATGAAACCTGCTGAAACGTATGCCCTCTTTGGCTAATTGATCAATATTTGGTGTTTCGATATCACCACCATAGCAACCCAAGTCGGCATAACCCAGGTCATCTGCTACAATCAATAGAATATTTGGGCGGTCATCATTAATTTGAACTTCTTTTTCATAGGTGCAGGAACTTAAACTGCCTGAGAAGTATAAGAGAAAGATACTGACGAAAAGATTTTTAGTTTTCAGGAAGGTGAGACTCTGTACTTGCATCATATGGGTTTGAGTTTTATTAGCAAGAATTATTTGTTGTTGGTTTGATAATCAATGGTTATGTACGGGTAATTCGTAGTTATCATTTTTATTGTTTTACTATTTCCAGTGTTACAAGGTAGGCACAATGATCCGAGGCAATCGCATCCTCAATAACTTTGGTATCTATTACCTTCCAGTAATTACCTGGTTTGAACATTACATAATCGATCTTTACCCTGGGTTCTTTCGAAGGAAAGGTTGGGGCAGGATTATCCCTGTTATAGGATGGTGTCCATATCTCCTCAAGAATATTGATCGGGGTACTGCCTGGAATGGCATTTAAATCTCCGGCAAGGATGGTTGGATATATATTTTTTGAAAACACCTCATTTATTTTTTTGACCTGTGCGACCCGGTCTTTTTCATCCCTTAAATGATCCAGGTGGGTGCCAACAAATGCAATGGTGTCACCTGAGGGTAGAATGGTCAATATTTCGAGCGCTGCTCTGGGTTCATTCCCGGGTGTAAATGGTAATGCAACATTCCTCGTTGAAATAAATGAAAATTTCGATAGGATCCCTTCACCATATTCTCCATCATCAAAATCCATAGCCTTCCCGAAAATCGGTGCCATTTTAGTTCTCCATCCTAATTCGGTTACAAGGTCATATTTCCTGGCTCGGTTGGTTTTAAAATCCACCTCCTGTAAGGCTACGAAATCAGGATCTGCTTCTATTATCACTTTCGCGATGGCATCCAGGTCGAAATCCCCTTTGGTAGTTGCCCCATGAAGAATATTGAAGGTAAGTATTTTCAGCTTTGATCCTTGAGCATCATTCTCATTTGAATGGATAGTTTGAATGCATAAGAGAATTATTATCAGTGTTGTGAGAATACGCTTCATATCAATTTCCGGATTTATTTAATTTATAAAGTAACTAAAATATGATATAAGGCCAAAGAGACGGGGCACCATATGGAAAATTTTGTAGATCCGGGAATTGCTACAGGCAAATATAATTGTCGGGATAGGATTTTTCATGACTACTACTTCTTTGGCTTATAATTCCCCGGTGTATACATATGAAGGGTTATTGCAGGTTTTGAAAATGGATTTCCAACGCAATGCAATCCCATAAGATCATCAATATAAGCGATGTTGTTTTTTTCATAGGTTCCCTCGGCTAATTGTCTTTGTTCATCGTCCGCACTAAACCGTTTCTCAACGATTTTACCTTCAAGGACCTTAAAAACACAACCTCTTTCTGCATGGCCGTGGATATTACATTCATCACCCGGGTTCCAACGGATCAATACTATTTTTATCAGGTCATTCTGAACAAGCACATGATTTGTCTCCGGGTTATCGATGAAATTCTTGATTTCTTCCTGATCATTGATCCTAAATTCACGTAAAGCTGGTAAAAACTGGAGAGCTGAAAGCGGTGTTTCCTCATAAACACGGACTTCTGATAAACTATAGTATAAGGATTCGAAATCTGGTATCTTGCCCAAAGACATATCCATAAAGGCCTTTTCAGTGAAGAAGGGAAATTGAGCATCCTTCCCATTTTCTAAGAGATCCCTAAAAGTCCTTAGTTTGTTTGATGGTGGATTGACTGCTGAACGATGAACAGATTTTGAAAAATTTTCCCCGTATGTAACATTTTCGGTAGCAGGATTTTCCTCGATTGACCTTGATGCTCTGTTTTCGCTGAATTTTCGATTTTTAACTTGTACTTCTTTCATGATTGCTGTTTTGTTTGATTGAAGTACTAAGGTCCGGGGATTTTGAGACAATTATTTTGCTGAAAAGTCCTTTAATTTGACTGAAAAGTTCAGGGGATAAAAAATGGACTCTATACCTTCACTTTTCTGAAATCACTTGGATTTTTTCCGGTTCTTTCTTTAAAGACCCTGCTGAAGTGGGAAAGATCTTCGAAACCTGATTCAAATGCTATCTGGGATATACTCTGGTCACTGCATAAAAGAAGGTTTGCGGCAAAATCAACCCGCTTTTTTAAAAGCCATTTTCCGGGTGATTCATTATAGTGATTCTGAAAATCCCTTTTAAAGGTTGACAGGCTCCGATGTGTTAATTCTGCAAAATCCTCCAACTTAAGGTTATAACAGAAATTGGCTTCCATAATTCCGGTTAATGAAGGTTTGTCCTGGGCAATAAAAGATCTTAAATAAGTATTTAATAAAGGATCACTATTCAT
>CBDUCT010000299.1:0-5089 GCA_965365715.1 uncultured Cyclobacteriaceae bacterium
TATTATATGTAAAATGAAATTATTAATTTAGACTATTATGATTTTTCATAATTTTTAAACAGGAATATGTAACCCCTCAAATTCGAAGTCATGAACAGATATAGCCGAAGATCCTTTATAAAGGATGCCGCAAAGTTGTCAATTTGTACACCACTTATTCCTGCCGGATTAAAACTTGAAAATGAATCCCGGATCAGTTCAGAAGAGAATATAATGACTGTAAACGGAATGATCAAAGCTTCTGATCTTGGATTCACACTCTCTCACGAACACATTCTTGTTGATTTTATAGGCGCAAAGAACTATGATCCGAAAAGATGGAATCATGATGAGGTAATAAAGACGGTGAAACCCTTCCTGGATGAAATAAAAGAATTTGGATGTAAATCTTTTGTTGAGTGTACTCCCGAATACATTGGAAGAGATCCGGAACTCCTGAAAAAGCTTTCAGATGCAACAGGCATGTTGTTCCTGACTAACACCGGCTTTTATGGTGCGGCAGATAATAAGTATATGCCGGAGAAGGCTTATGAGAGGGACAGCACATCTTTGGCTGAACTTTGGATCAGCGAGTCTGAATCAGGTATTGATGGTTCAGGTATCAGGCCTGGATTTATGAAAATTGGTGTGGCTCCCGGACCGCTTTCAGAACTACACCAGAAGATAGTAAAAGCAGCCGGACAGACCCATTTAGAGACCGGTTTATCTATTGCTTCTCATACAGGACCAGCTACACCGGCATTCGAGGAAATTGCCTTACTTCAGTCCCTCGGGATTGCGCCGGAGGCTTTCATCTGGGTACATGCTCAAAATGAAAAAGACGGTGATCAGCGTTTAAAAGCAGCAAAAATGGGAGCCTGGGTAAGTATTGATGGACTGAATGCCAAAAATGCCGATCAATATCTAAACTGGCTTCAGGATTTCAAGAAGAATGATTTATTAAATAAAGTGCTTGTTTCACATGATGCCGGATGGTACTCACCCGGGGAAGATGGGGGAGGATCATTCACACCCTATACGGCGTTATTTAAGGACTTGGTTCCCAAATTAAAAACGAATGGATTTACTCCAAAAGAAATCAATCAGGTATTTAGTATAAATCCGGGAAAGGCTTTTGCAAAAAAAGTAAGGAAAGCCTGAGAATACGAAACACTTTTCAGGAAGATTTAAAAGATTTCATATTAACTTTGGCGGTTTAAAAGCTTAAAAAGCTATTGAAATCATGTTGCTGGAAGGTAAATACTAATGTGGCTTTTTATCTTATGTAAAACCCAAACAACCTTATGTTTAAAGAATGACAGTGAGTGAAATTGAAAAATTAAAAAAGATAAATGAATATAATTGGCATGTCCTGTATACCAAACCAAGGAATGAAAAGAAGGTAACTTCCCGTTTGCAGGAAGCTGGATATGAAGTGTATTGCCCCTTAATTAAAACGGTTCATCAGTGGAGTGACAGGAAAAAGAAAGTTCAGATCCCTATGTTCCCATCCTACATATTTATTTATATCAATGAAAAGAACCGGCAGATGCCCTTACGTGATCCGGGAGTTATGAAATACGTTTATTATGCCAGCTATCCAGCCATAATAAGGGATGTTGAGATCCAGGCAATTAAAGAAATTGAAAATTCGGGATCAGATATCAAGGTGGAAGGGAGCGGATTTGAGCGGGGCCAGTTTGTTGAAATTCCGGATGGGCCATTCAAAGGAATGACCGGCGTGGTAGATAAATTTGATGCCCGGAAAGTATTGGTTTATGTTGAACAACTTGGTTGCATCGTTCAGTTTTATTATACAATGGAAGATAAGATTGAGAAATAGAATCTCGAACAATTACTCATAGGGGTCTGTAATTTTATTAAGCAAAGGAATGGCTGATAGGGGATTTCAAATTTGTTAGGCTGATTAAATACTGATTGGGATTTTGAAATTTGTTATGTCGATTAGATACTGACCGGGATTCAATAATTAATAAGGCAAATGTTCGGATAGGGATTCAACAACTAATTAGGGCAATTACTTTTTAAGGTTCGGCAGGGATATCAGGAATTTTGTCCCAATACCAGGATCAGACATCATGTCTATATTGCCATTCAGCTTATCTATCGATTCCTTCACAATATAAAGTCCAAGTCCTGATCCGGCGTTTGCATCGGTAGCCCTGTAGAACATCTCGAAAACCTTCTTCTGGTGTTTCTTTTCAATTCCTACACCATTATCAGATATGGTTATGTTTGCATTGGTCTTGTTAATTTTCACATCGATCTCTACTACCGGATCCTTGCCGTTTGAATATCTTATGGCGTTTGAAATCAGGTTATTGAATATCACCTTAATTCTTCGCTGGTCTGAATAAAAGCTGCCTCTTCCGATTATATTTACCTTTCTGTCAATCGCTTTATCTTTCACGCTGAATTTTAAATGTTCGAAAGTATCATTTATTAATTCCTGCCAATTGATCTTTTTCCGGTCTACCAGTAATCTTGAATTCCTGGATAGGTCCAGAATATCTTTAATGAAGGAATCCTGCTGAACCGCACTTCTGCCCACCATATCAAAATATGACTTCAGGGTATCGAACTTGTTTTCCTTTTTGGCAAGATTCACCAGGCCGAGCACTGATGCAATGGGTGCCCTCAGGTCGTGGGATACTTTATATACGAAATTATCGAGTTCAACATTGGCTTTGCGTAATTGCCTGTTGGTAACTTTCAATTTATCCTCGGCTTTTTTCCTGAATATTATTTCATCATTCAGTGCCTTTGTTCTTTCATCAATCTTTGTTTCCAGGGTTTCATTGAATTTTTGTATCGTCAACTGGGCCTCGTGCCTTTCAAAAACTGTGGAGGAGAGAATAATACTTGTAATGCTGATAACGCTTATAAAGATCTGTAATATCAAAATAGAATTTTCATTCGAATCAAGAACAAAGGGACCATAACCATTGATCGTAATATAAATAGCTGACAAAGCGGTTATCAATATGCCGGTTAGGGTGGTTTGAAGATTGAACCGGAATGAAAGCCATAGTAAAAAAGGAATTATAAGAAATGGATACGACTTCTCAATGGTGGGAGCAAGTGTTTCGTATCTAAGAATTACAATAAACAATGCTAGACAAAACAAAAAGATCAATGATTCGAAAAGTGTTCTTTGGGTTAATTGTAATATGAATTTCCTTTTCCATGAAAGGAGGAATGGAGTGAATAAAAGAACACTTGTCACATTTGGGATCCACCAGAAAAACCATCTCGATATAAATTCTTCTTTAGTTACAATTCCATTCAAATAAAAACTGTAGGTTCCCAATGAGGATCCGACAAGGCACATAACCAATGCGATGATAAGAAAAACAAAAGTATTATAGGTGTTTGTAAAAGGATCCTTGTCTTTTATGAGCCGGATCATAAGGTATCGGCCAAGTAATATTTCAATAGTATTTCCAATACTTATGATGATTGAAGCCTGAATTGTTCCACTATTGATCTCAATCCCATTTAGCCAGAATACAAGCATGTAGGCTATTAGCGAGCCAATGGTGATGCCCGGCCAGGTTCTCACACCAAGAAACAGGATCAGAGCCAGACCAATACCCACCGGAGGCCATACTGGTGATGTTATCGGATCTCTGAAGGCTAATAGCAGTCCGAAATACGCACTCAAGAAGTATATAACTGCTACAAGGATGATCCGAACATCAATGCTTTCCAGTAAGTAGTACTTGATCTTTTGCATAATTGCGCAAATTCCCTCTTATAAATATCTGAAAAATAGCATTTTAAGATTCATATCTTAAATTAATACTTATTAAGCATAATACCTGTTTACTTTCTATTCTACAGGACATATGTAATATTAAATGAGATTTTGAGTTTTTTCCCCCTGATGGAAGATAGATAACGTTTTAAAATCTATAACTTGTATATATATTTAAAAGTTTATGGAAGAACCGAAAAGACTGCCCTTTCATTTTTATATGGGATTGGTCCTTATCTTATCAGCCTGGTATTTTAATTGGCATCTGGATGGTCTGAGAACCCATATCCTGTTTTTCCCCTTATGGTTTGGGTACATTCTTTCTGTTGACGGAATTGTCTTTAAACGTAAAGGAGAATCCCTGTTATCTGAAAACTGGAAAAAATTTGTTGTATTATTTTTCATTTCTATTCCGGTCTGGTGGCTTTTTGAGGGGTTGAACCTCAGAACTCAGAACTGGTTTTATCTGGGACGCGAACATTTCAGTGATCTGGAGTATTTCCTCTATGCCAGTTTATGCTTTTCAACAGTTATTCCAGCCGTTTTCGGATCCGCTGAACTAGTAAGTTCATTTAGATGGTTAAAAAAAATAAAAGGAGGACCAAGGATTTCTTCGAGTACCAACAGTGTAAGGATTATCATTTTCATTGGGATAGTCACGCTGATATTATTGTTGATCTGGCCCGGGTACTTTTATGTTTTCTTATGGCTATCCGTATTTCTGATCCTGGATTCTGTCAATCATTTAAGGGGTAAACGCAGTCTTGTTTCCTTTACCGATATAAGAGATTGGCGACCATTGATCTCTCTGGCGCTGGGTTGTCTGATATGTGGATTTTTCTGGGAAATGTGGAATTACCTGGCTTATCCGAAATGGATCTATCAGACGCCGGGGGTAGGGTTTTTATACCTCTTCGAAATGCCCTTACTTGGATATCTGGGCTATATTCCCTTCTCTTTCGAATTGTTCGCATTTTATCATATGCTGGGGGATGGGCTAACCAAAAACGGTACCTCCAATTATGTCCTTTCAGAATACTAACTAGCTATTCGGGATAATCCATTGTTCAGCGCATAATTATATGCATTGTTAAATTCCTCTGCGGTAAGTTTTCTGTTTATTTTCGGATTTGACATAGCATGATATGCCGGCCGGTATTGATCCATCAGATTTAAGTAAGTATTTATTGAGAGATCCCGGACAAAGTCAATTATCTTATCCGTTTTTGCAATATTATCCGGCATAACCAGATGGCGAATGATAAGCCCTTTTCTGGCAATCCCATATTCATCTACCTCCAAATCTCCCACCTGCCTGTGCATCTCTGCTAT
>CBDUCT010000300.1:0-5069 GCA_965365715.1 uncultured Cyclobacteriaceae bacterium
GCGGGGGAATGGATGCCTCTTACTTTCTTTAAAAATATGGAGGGAACTCTGAAAAATGTAACCGCCGATCTGGGTATGGAAGATAAGAAGGGTTGGTGGTTCAGCGTTAAGGCTGCCGATATGGATGAAGATGGGGACATGGATATTATTGCAGGTAATTTTGGTTTAAACTCTAAATACACTGGCACGAAAGAAGAACCTATCGAAGTGTATTACCATGATCTGGATAATAATGGAAGAAAAGATATAGTATTTGTCTATACCCAGGATGGCGTGCAATATCCTTACAGACGGAGAGGCGATGCATCTGTCCAGGTTCCTGGTATCAGCGAGAAATTTAAAACCTATGCTTCCTATGCTGAATCTGATGTTTTCGAGATCTATGGGAAAGAAAACCTTGAAATGGCGTTGCATTTCCAGGCAAATACTTTTGCAAGTGTTTATCTGGAAAATAAAGGCGACGGGACTTTTGATATGCACGAACTTCCAGTGAAAGCTCAGTTGTCATCTGTAAATGATATATTGATCAATGATTATAATAATGACGGACATAAGGACCTTCTTATTGCAGGCAATATGTATGGTACGGAAGTCCGGACACCAAGAAATGACGCCAGTATCGGGCTGCTGTTGACAGGGGAAGGAAAGGGCGAATTTAAACCTCAACCACATACAGAAAGCGGATTTTTTGTGCCGTATGATGTAAAAAATATGACTGAGATAATGATTGAAAATACCAGGTATGTTATTGTAGCAAGCAATAATGGAGCAGTTCAGGTATTTAAAGTCATGCCAGATGAAAAGTAAATCGGAAATTTTCGCCTGTGGTATATAAAGTCGGTTCAGAGCACCGGAATAAAACTGATTATCTCCTTTTAAAGGGATAATTGATGGATGTGAACGATTAAGAACTAAATTAAGTACATTTTTAAATTAATAATAGGAAGAGGGTTATGAAAGAAGTGAGGCTTCGAATATTCTACTTAATTGCATTGCTAGTAATACTGGACTCATGTTCAAAGGATGAAATAATTGATGACAGTTATCTGGATGAACCGGTTTGCGGGGACACCTTCATTCCAAAAAGTTATGATCATCATGTGATTGCCTTTTATCCTTATTACAGGCATAGTACATTGCCGGTTGATCAGATAAGATGGGAAAAGATAACCAGGATTATTTATGCTTTTGCGCGGCCCAATGTTGACGGCACATTAAATACCAGTGACCTTACCCAAATTGCAGAATTGGTGGAGGAAGCACATGCAAATGGTGTTGAAGTATATATATCCGTAGGAGGAGGGGGTAGTGATTCTGAAAACTTCCCGGCTGTGGCAGCAGATGAGGAGGCGATGGCAAGACTGGTACTTGAAATACGCCAGTATCTTTTTGCGAACTGCCTTGATGGTGTAGATATCGACTGGGAGCATTGGACTGGAAGCGCATTAAATACAGTTATTCCAGCTGAAAGTATGGCCTACGCAGAGATCCTGCGAATGCTGAAACAGGAAATCGAACCTTATGGACTTGGGCTATCCATCGATGTAAGCGCCTCAAACTGGGGTGGCAGGCATATACCGGACGTTGAGGCTTATGTGGACTATCTTCAGATCATGGCCTACGATTTCAGCGGTCCCTGGTCAGATCCGGGGCCCCATTCTGCATTCGATGATGCCATAGGGTCAGGATCGGATGAATCTTCTACCGGACTGGCATACTGGGTTAATTTCAGGGGATGGCCTGAAGATAAAGTCATACTGGGTGTTCCTTTTTACGGAAGAGATTTTGATGAAAATGGAGGGGCAGGAATTACATATGCAGGTATTTTAGAGAAATATCCGGATGCCTGGAAATATGACCAGGTAGATAATATCTATTATGATGGTATCGCCACTATGGTAAGAAAGGCCCAGTATATTAAAGATCATCAATACCCGGGCGTTATGATCTGGGAACTTGCACAGGACCACCCGGCTGACAGCCTCAGTCTTTTAAATTATGTCGATCAGGTCCTGAATCCACAATAAGCCGCTTGGTGTGAAATCGTTTTAAACCAGTTGTGAAGCATAATCTAACGAGATGCGAAATACTTCTAAACCAGGAGTGAATCATTTTCTACCAGGTTCGACGCGCTGTCAAACCAATTGTGAAGCATAATTCAACCCGGTGTGAAACCCTTATTTGGCATGCTGACTACTTGAATTATTCTATTTTGAATGACCAGCTGTTTTCTTCATCCTTGCGAACATGCAATGGATAAGAATAAACCATGCCATCCGGTGTCGTAACCTCGACGGAATATTTACCAAAATATCCACGGAATCGAATAGTGCCATCTCCATCCGGTTCGGTTTCAATATGGGTATTCCATGTTTCATTGATCAGTTTGTCCAGCATTTCATAAACGGGCTTGGGTTGATATTCCTCATCTACCAGTCCGCCTCCCGGAAGCCAGATGTTTCTATCAGAGAATCCCCACCAATTTATTGATGCGACGGCGGGGTGCCCGAAACACAGTTTTACAAATTGCTCTGTGAATTCGGTTTGTGCTTCTGAGGTCCATTGGCCGGTCCGCCAGCCTCCGGTGATATCCACACCAGAAGATTGAGGGTGTAATTCTGTGACGTGCAGGCTAAATCCCATATCAGCATAAAGATCAAAAGTCTTCCATAGTTCAACAGGATTAAACCATTCCTGCCGGGGTTCATGGGCCTGGATCCCAATATTACTGAATGGGGCATTCCTGTCTTTTAATTCCTGCAGCAACTTGTAATACCGGTCGCGAACCTTAAGGTCGGCTATTGTCCTGTATTCGTTAATCATAAGCGTAGCTTCAGGATTGGCCTTATGTGCCCAGACCAATGCATTTTCCACGTAATCGGCTACTTCCTCTATCGGATCCTCAACACCCCAGTCGTTCGGATCGTCCATATTCTTGATCTTATTCTGCCAGGTCTTCACATTGACCGGTTCATTGACTACATCCCACAATTCTATTTTATCTTTGAAACCCGAGACAATATTCATGACCCTTGACTTCAATAATTCTTCGGTCTCCTCTGGGGTATATTTTCTCAGCCATTGGGGGGTGCCGGAACGACAGGCCCAGACCAGGGGATGTCCTTTGGTCGTAATACCATTGAGTTGACACCATTCAATGGTGGATAACATTTTCTCCCATCCGGGCATTCCCTGGGTTCTCTCATACCCCGGCCAGTAAAAGGGGAATACCGCCAGATTAAAAATACGTTTGAATTGCTGTTTAAAGAGTTCCTCACGATATGGCTTTTCGTTCCTGGTCAGATCAAAAATGATACAGCCAAACAGAAAGTCATGACTTTCCTGTTTCACCTCTATCCTGGCATTTTTTAAGGCTTTGCCGTTCTGATCTTTAAATTCGATCAGAACATCTCCTTTTCTGAATTTCTCAATGTTTTCGTCTGCTTCCTTAAGCAGTTTTTCTTCTGTTTCCTTTACATCCTGGGAATAACATACCAGTGAAAACAGGGATAGGAATACAAACATGAAACTTTTTTTAATTATTCTTCTGAAAGAATTTGATGGTGAGCACATGTTTTTTGAGTATTGATTAAAAAATATTATGAATATAAATCTGCGATTTTAGAATTTCTTAAAATCCCGTTTATTAAAGTTACATAATACTTATTTGAGAATAAATATATCGCAACCTAAATATAGACGGTATAGTGCTGGAATAGGGATTTGGCAAAATACTGATTCCTCTTACGCCAAAAACTCCTCTTTTATTTTTTATATTGTCTGGGAGTAAGGCTGGTAAATTTTTTAAATACTTTGCTGAAATGATACCTGTTCTTAAAACCGCAGGCATCTGCAGTCTCTTCAATGGTCATGGATTTTAAAAATTCCCTGGCTTTATTGATTCGGAATTGCAACAAGTACTGGTGGAAAGTGCACTGAAAATGCTTCTTGAATTGATGGGTAATGTAGGAAGGACTTTTCCCAATATATACTGCTGCTTTTTTAATTGAAATATCTTTCGAATAATTTTCGCTGATATATTTTTTGAGGTAATATTCCGGTCTTGCCTTCTGGATTTCCACAAGATGGTTCTTGAGAATAATCTCTGAGATCCTCGTAAACAGGTCGGATATCATCAAAAGCTTCTCTTTTGGAAAAACCTGCATTTTTTGATATTCTTTCTTCAACAAATCAGCTTTTGTATGCTCGAATAAGGAACACTTATTATATATCTTATCAAAACTGTCGTCAGACCTGACCTGGCCGAAATGAAGATATCCAATGATATGATCCTCAATATACAGGGGCAGGATCATTTCATAAAGCCCGTTATAACACTGGTACAAAAGAGGTGATTTACCTTGTTCAGCCTTTTTGAATTGATCCCTGTCGCAGGCAATACATTTATTTTTAAGTTCCTGCTGAATTATACTACAGAAAGGTTGATAATCACCCATATTCCCGGCGATCTCTTTAATGGAATATTCATCGGTAATACTATAGAAAAATGCTGTGCGAATTGAAAAAAGACCCGATAACAGATCCATTATTTTTTTTATTTCCACAATTTCAATTCTTAATTTTTCTGCAACTTCAACCATATTCAACTATCTTATACTTTCAATTGATATTTTATCCCATGAAGTTAGCAAATATGTCAAATATTACAAATTGCCGGAATTGATATACAATATGCCTTTCTAGACATTGATTTGCCTTGCAAGGAGGTTTAATTTTAAGATGGAAAAATAAAATTATGGATATGTCAGATAACACTAAAAATGAAATACTACTTCCCCAGGAATGGCCGGGAATTCATCATATTGATAAGGAGGAGATCAATGCCGTTACACAGGTATTAAAAAACCAGTCTCCATTCAGGTTTTACGGTCCTAAACCTACCTTTGAAGCAAGGCAATTTGAAGAGGAATTTGCCAGGTATGTGGGGATGAATTATTGTGTCGCAGTGTCCAATGGAACTACTGCTTTACAGGTTGCCCTCTCAGCCCTGAAAGTTGGGCCGGGTGATGAAGTGATCATGCCCGGATATTTCTGGGTTTCCACGGCGG
>CBDUCT010000301.1:0-5065 GCA_965365715.1 uncultured Cyclobacteriaceae bacterium
GCATAACTATATATTCCGACAGGCAACCATCGCTCTGTCCGGGACAACCCAGGAATTTAATATTCCGGCATGTATTGGGCCGGCCTTCAAGGCATTGATCACATTTCCCGCAGGAAATGGCTGGTTCTATGGCTACCCTGTCACCCGGCTTGACAGCCTTCACGGCATCACCAACTTTAACTACAGTGCCCCCTGATTCATGACCTACAGGATAAGGAAACTGAACTACCTGGCTTCCGATTTTGCCCGTTGAATAATAGTGGATATCTGAACCGCAAACTCCAACAGCCTCCAGCTTCAGGAGAACATCCGTATCTTTTGTAATCATTGGATCAGGCCATTCCATCATTTCCATTTGTCTGATACCGGTTAGAACCATTGCCTTCATAAAAATTTGCTTTAGATTTAAAAAGATCAAATTTAATCCATAAAATCCAAATTATGTGGAATTCAGGGGATCAGCTTTACTGAAAACTGATTCTAAGTGGCATTTATCTTAATAAGTAAATTACATTAATTCCAGGGAGGCACTTGTATTATTATAACGACCATATGAGTTGTCGATTCTTAAATTATTAACATGAGATGAATCCTAGTATTGTATTGCCATTTATCTTTCCTCATGTTTCATTACAATCTAAATATTATCAATAGAAAAATGAACAATTTAATTTGTAATATGTTGAATAGATGCTAATTTTTGCTATTAAAATACTCAAATCATGGCCATGAATAAAACAACTCTTTTTCTGTTTTTAACAGTATTTCTCTTTGTATCATGTTATCCCTTATCCGTTACACGGATGAAATGGAGGATTAAGTGGGATAAAGACATGAAAAAAGGTAAGGAAAGCTTTCTGGCAGAACAGAAATCTGCTGAACGTGATAAGAAACCTCCTAATGTCGTTATAATTCTTGCTGATGACCTGGGAAAGTATGAAGTATCAGCCTATGGTGTGGATCATATTTCCACCCCAAATATTGACCGCCTGGGTTCTGAAGGGGTGATCTTTGACGAAGGATATGTGACAGCACCTACCTGTGCACCCTCACGGGCCGGAATTATGACAGGCCGTGTGCAAAACCGCTATGGTTTCGAAACCCAGGTCATGGAATTTTATCCAACCAACATGATCGAATACTTATCGGGTAAATATCTGGTCAATACCGGTGATTTTATCGTGGAATCAAAACCTGCATTTCCTTCAGAATGGCAGGTACACAAACAGGGAGTACCACCCACCGAAATAACACTGGCCGAAATGTTTAAAAGAATGGGTTATAGTACGGGTATTACCGGCAAATGGCACCTTGGTATATCCAAGTATAACTTGCCAATGAAACGTGGATTCGATTATCAATATGGCTTTTACGGAGCTTCTTCGCTTTATACTCCGGAAAGGAACTGGAGTCATGTGATCAACTATGAGCACCAGTCGTTCAGTACGCAATATCAATGGGATATGGGTCGCTATGGTGAAGCAGCCATCATGGAAATGGGAAAAGAGATCGAGGAGGAACAATACCTCACCTTCGCTTTCAGGGATAAGGCCATTGATTTTATTGAAAAAAATCAGGAGAACCCGTTCTTCCTCTATTGTACTTTTTCCGCACCCCATATACCCTTTCAGGCACCGGTAGACTACTATTGCATGTATGAGCATGTGGAGGATGACAACAAACGTGTTTATTATGCCATGATTTCCGCCCTGGATGATGCCATCGGCAGTATCCATCAGAAGATCAAGGATCTTGGCCTGGAAGAGAATACCATAATTTATTTACTCAGTGATAACGGAGGTGCTTCGTATACGCATGCCACAGATAACGGGCCCCTGAAAGGTGGAAAACTTACGCAATTTGAAGGAGGCATTAATGTGCCCTTCATGATGAAATGGAAAGGCAAGATACCGGCGGGAATCCGTTATGAATATCCGGTCTCATCCGCTGATATTTTCGTAACATCAGTGATCAATGCAGGTGGTAATTTACCCCAGGACCGGGAATATGACGGGGTTGACCTCATGCCCTTTATTACCGGAAAGAATAATGACCGCCCCCACGAACATTTATTCTGGCGGGCTGATCATATCTGGGCTGTGCGAAGCGGTGATTACAAATTGATCCTGAGTGCCCGGGATGGCTGGGCTGAACTGTACGATTTGAAGAAAGACAAATCAGAGGAAATCAATCTGAAAGAACAAATGCCCGGGCTATATGAAGAATTAAGGGCAACACATGAGAAATGGCAAAAGGAGAAACTCCCTGAAAAACCGTTATGGCCCCGTATAATGGATAAAAAATTTGTTCTCAATGGAAAAGAATACCTCTTCCCGGCCTAAACCTTAATAATCATGAAAAAATTACTATTTGCAATTATCTTAATGTTTCCTTTTCTGGCTTCGGCGCAGCAACCAAAAATGAATATAAAGTTCTTCGGAGGGGTCAATACAGCTCAATTTGTATACAAGGTGGAAGATGTGGATTCCGACGTACTGGTAGGCTGGCAGGTTGGCGGCAGCTTCAGGGTTTATAAAAGAAGGGCTTTTATTGAAACGGGCTTGACGTTCGTTGATTACGGCGTAACACTTTCTCTTACTGACAGTTCCGATCTTGATTTTGATGGAACGTTCAATATACAGATGAGGTCATTGGAAGTTCCCATGATGATTGGA
This sequence comes from uncultured Cyclobacteriaceae bacterium, assembly GCA_965365715.1. Taxonomy (GTDB): domain Bacteria; phylum Bacteroidota; class Bacteroidia; order Cytophagales; family Cyclobacteriaceae; genus JAGTVG01. The sequence continues at coordinate 2,676 of CBDUCT010000301.1, forward strand.
TATATCCCGGTAAAGACACCCATATTTAAATGGTTTCTTTATGGTGGACTCAATAACCGTTTCAGCATAAAAGGGAGGTATAATATATTCGGTGAAGAGGGCACATTCAAGCCAAAAGAGGCGGATCTTAATTTTTATAATCTCGGGGTCAGATTCGGGACGCAGTTTGACGTGGCTATGTTTAACTTTGACTTAAATTATACAATCGGAGTTACCAATGGCTATAAAAGCGATATTCGGACAAATACGCATACCTTTCAATTGAGCGCAGGAATTTTGTTCTAGGAACAGTCTTGTATGTCGATCTTCAGCTTTTATTGATTTGGGGAATTGATCAATATTATCTTTAAAGTATCTACTACTTTAGGATACTTATTCTACTTGCTTAAGGTATTCTGTAAAATTTTCCTGCTTCAGAAGCAGGTTATATCGTCTTATTCAGGTAATAAAACCCGGTCAACCTGGTGAATGATGCCATTAACCGCCTGAATATCCCGAACGGAAATGTTGGCGAGTTTTTTTGACGGCCCCTGAATGGACCATTCCGGATAATCAATTTGAATGGTAATCTCCTGTTCAGATTCTGTAATCAGGCTGGTATCCTTTTTTAAATCATTCAAAACAATGTTATTGTGAATGACCAGATGATTTCTTAGGATATCATTGAGTGATTCCGATGGGATATCATGAACTGTTTTCCAGGAAGGATGCGTTCCTAAGAAAGACAGGATAGCTGTATTTGTAGGTGCAAAAAAAGTTATTGGATCCGCATTTGATAAGGAATATCTTAAGTCCTGGTTGAGATCGCCACGTTCAAGTATCTCTAAAATAAGTGAGAAATCCCTGTTAACTGCCAGATGATCGAAAACTGAAGGTATTGTGAGTATCGTTTTAATACTTTGAATATAACCATTCGCTGTAGCTAAATCAGGTTCATCAATAGTATTCAATCCATTGATCCTGAAAACATCGCGTTTCTCGATGTACAGGTCAACGCGATTTCCTGTGGTTCTCTCAGACAACAAGGTTTCATGATACCCTGATGGAATATCTGCAAGTGTCCACTCCCCTTGTATAAAATGGTAACGAAGAATATCCGCTAATTTATCCGAAGGATATTCATCCAGATGCTTGATCATATTTTCAGCACGAAATATTGAGAAAGAAGCCTGAACCGGGGCAAATACAGTATATGGCCCATTTTCGACCATCAGGTGGGTTAAGTGGGTCTTATCAAGTGCATACATGAAATCTTCAAAATACGGAAGTGTACCTCCCAGATCCAGGAGGTCGGTATCAGGTTCATCAAATGATCTTGGATCCCTGGGTGGGTCCTGAACAGGAGGAATGCACGATGTAAAGAATAACACCAGAATTAAAGCAAAATATGAATGCTTAATTTTTCGGGTCAAGCACATTTTATTTCATTATTGAGAAAGGTAATTAACAATAATAAAAAAAAATTAAGAGTTTTGTTATCAGATACTCTATTTTTCCTATAATCAAATTCAATCCGGTGATCAGATTTCTTTTTACAGAGATTATAACATATAGGGAATTATTGCCTTTCGATGCTTTGGATAATCTTCAAAGGTTTGTTTATACCATTTGTGGTTGTCAAGTGCCCTGGGGACCAGGTTGGCAAAAGTCCAGATGAAAAATGAAAAGCCCGGCAGGCCGACTGCCATTATAGCAAATCCAAGCCATTCGATCAATTCTCCTAAATAGTTTGGAGACGAAACATATTTGAACATACCTCCACTGGGAATGGTATATCCACTGGTTGTATTTTTACGAAGGTTGATCAGGATCTGGTCAGACTGCAGGTTAATGAATGCACCTCCGACAAACAATATCAGCCCGACTATAAAGAAGATGTTAGTAAAAGTATAATGATGTAAGCTCCCGGCGTAATTCCCCAGATAATACCCATTGAAAAAACCATTCCCTATATTAAAAACCACAGCCATTAAAGCCACCGCAAAGGGCATCTTCTTATTTCTTGAGGTGATCCTGAATGGATAAATAAAGGTCCGGTGGAAATAATGCAAAACCCATAGGGCAACCAGGAACCATATAACAGCATTTTTCATCCCCTCCCCGGTAACCACAAAATATACAACCATCACCGGTGACGGTAATTCCATAATAATCCATCCAAGCCAGTTCGGGATTTCAGGGCCCCAGTTCTTCCTTACAAAACGGCCATATGGTGCTGAAATAAAGAAAAGTGCAATAAATGTTACAATAGCCAACCCGATCCAGGCATATAGCAGTATGTTGAATAATGAATAATCCATATTATGGTAAATAATTGTTCAATTTGAACCATTCTATAGTATCTCTGATGGTTTGATCAAAATATCTGGGATGATAACCTAAATCATGAA
>CBDUCT010000302.1:0-5027 GCA_965365715.1 uncultured Cyclobacteriaceae bacterium
CCCTCATCTTCGATGACAGTTTCTTCAGCTGCCGCTTGTTCTTCTCCCTGATCAGCTTTTTTGCCCTCAGTACAACCAAGCAAAAGTCCAAAAACAGCCAATAACAATAAAAAACTGAAATGATTTAATGTTTTCATAGCGTTACCTTAAATATTAAAAATTGATGATAATGGTTATTAAATTCATTAATTGTATAATCACAGTTAATTAGAGAAAGCAAAAGTATCTAAAAAAAAATAAAAATTGCGGATTGTGTTTAGCAGATTCTTTTAAGCACCTCATTACTCATAACTAAATATTTTTTGATAATTGATTTTTAAAAATAGATATCGCCTATATAATAGGACTTATTAGCTGCTCACGTTAAAAAACATATAAATTTTACTCGAGGATCAGTAATTTTATGTAAATTACTTTTATTTATCATAATTTTTTTTATAAATTATACTTCGCCGGCTTGTGCTAGCGAAAGCAATTTTAATAGAAATATTATTAATTTTAATTAAGGATTCATGAAAAGTAAAGTCAAAGAACTTCTTGCAGAAAAGGGAAGTAGTGTTGAAACAATAAACGTAAATAATACGGTTTATGACGGACTGGTCATGATGTCTAAAAAGGACATTGGTGCACTTATGGTAGTTGATGACAACGGGAAATTGGTTGGCATATTTTCTGAAAGAGATTATGCGAGGAAAATTGTCCTGATGGGTAAGACTTCGAAAGAAACCAAAGTAGGTGATATGATGTCAAAGGAAATTACCGTAATCAGGCCGGATAATACAATTCAGGAATGTCTGCATTTGATGACGATGAAAAAAGTCAGACATTTACCTGTCCTCGAAGACCATGATCTGGTTGGAATAATATCGATTGGTGATGCCGTAAACAGGGTAATTTCTGACCAGGAAGCTACAATACACGACCTGGAAGATTATATTTATGGAAGGGCTTACGGTGCTCAGATAGAATTAAACAAATAAGTTTACATCTAAATCCTATTTAATATTAATTTTCCCGGGTACCGGGAAAGCACCTTATCATTAATGCACTTTACTTCCAGATCCCAACCTATGGATCTGGCATATTTTTATATTTATAGTTCTCAAATAATAGCTTCTCAATTTATAGAAATTTTTTTAAGGATTTTCCCATCAAAAACCCTTGAGGAAATCCGAAAAGGTCATTCTATAATTACAAACAGCTTGAGCAGTCTAAAATCAACTAATTTTTAATCATTCAATATCAGCAGACCCTGGTCTATAATAATACACCATACAAAACTAAATGGTCATATTGCCTAATTGGATAACTGGATTTACATGCTAAAATTATATATGTTTGCTAATCATTTGGAAGCTATTTTTTAAATTTCTTTTATTAGATAATACATTTAGATCATTTTTACTCTGGAACTATAAAATTCGATAGTATGGAAACAATGAAAGGTGCAATCCTGCCGGGGAACAGCACTGTTGTGATGAAGGATGTTAGAATTCCGGAACCCGGACATGGTCAAGTCCTGATAAAAACAAAATCTTCAACGATATGTGGAAGTGATATCAGGGCAATATATCGTGAACATCTTGGGAAAGGCCCGGAAGCATATCAAAACAAAATTGCTGGTCACGAGCCGGCTGGTCAGATAATAAAAGAGGGACCTGGCCTAAAACGGTTTAAAAAGAGAGATCGTGTAGTCATATATCACATATCCGGTTGTGGTGTTTGCAATGATTGCCGGCGTGGTTATATGATCAGTTGCACCAGCGAATTCAGGGCTGCTTATGGCTGGCAACGTGATGGGGGAATGGCCGAATATATTATAGCAGATGAAAAGGATCTTGTTATGCTTCCTGATGAATTAACATATACTGATGGGGCACAGATCGCCTGTGGATTTGGAACTGTATATGAAGGATTGGAAAGGATAGGTATTTGTGGTAATGATTCTGTTCTGGTTGTCGGATTAGGACCAGTGGGATTGGCAAGCCTAATGTTGGCAAAAGCCATGGGGGCCCAGAAATTGATAGGTGTCGATACAATAGAAGAACGATGTAAGCTAGCTGTTGACAAAGAACTGGCTGATCATGTCTTTCTTTCGGATGAAAATTCCCTGAAAAAAGTTCTTGATCTTACTGATGGAATGGGTTGTGAAAGAACTGTTGACACCTCTGGTCATACCCTTGGCCGTCAGTTGGCAATAAGAAGTACAAGAAAATGGGGAAAATGTGTGTTCCTGGGTGAGGGCGGTACCGTAGAATTTAATCCTAGTCCGGATATTATTCATGACCAGGTAACCATTTACGGGTCATGGGTTACAAGTATTTGGAAGATGGAAGAACTTGTTGAAAGAATCGTAAGATGGGGCATACATCCTGAAGATCTTGTGACACATCGTTTTACATTGGATGAAGTTAGTAAGGCATATGAATTAATGGATGAAGGGAAATGCGGCAAGGTAGCGGTAGTATTTGATGAAGAGGTAAGGTAGATAGCGCCATTCAGATAAATTGTTTTAAGGAGGTCCTTGCAAATTCGTGGTGTGTTTATCTGGTATTGGATTTCAGGAGTGATTGGGTAATAGACATTTATCCTGAATTAATTTGCATAAGATTTTTTAAAGATATTAAAACTATAAATGAATAATATAGATCAGTCCAAAGTACCCGGGAGAAAACTTTATACTGGTTCAGAGATTCCTGCTATTGGATTGGGTACTTTCGGATCCGATACCTACTCTGCTGAACAAATCGCGGAAGCGGTAGTTGGCGCTGCTGGCTATGGATATCGTCATTTTGATTGTGCTTCAGTATATGGTAATGAGTCTTTTATTGGAAATGCATTGACAAAGATTATCAAATCCGGAATCGATCGTAAGGAATTGTGGATAACTTCAAAAGTATGGAATGATATGCATGATCCTGAAGATGTGATCAGGTCTTGTAAAAAGTCATTGTCGGACCTTCAATTAGATTATCTGGATCTTTACCTGGTTCATTGGCCTTTTCCTAATTTCCACCCACCTGGGTGTGATGTCGATTCAAGAAGCCCGGATTCCAAACCCTACATTCATGAAAATTATATGAAAACCTGGGGTGCAATGGAAAAATTATTGGCTCAGGGTTTGGTTCGTCATATAGGTACGAGTAATATGACCATCTCTAAATTGAAACTCTTGCTCAGGGATGCAAAGATCAAGCCGGCTGCAAATGAGATGGAGATCCATCCACACTTTCAGCAACAGGAGTTATTTGATTATCTAATTGAAAATCAGATACAACCTATTGGATATAGTCCGCTCGGTTCTCCAAGCAGGCCTGAAAGGGACAGGGCATTAGAAGATACCGTTGATATGGAAGATCCTGTAATTGTAGCGGCAGCGAAGAAACATGATGTGCATCCTGCAGCTATCTGTCTGAAATGGGCTGTACAGAGAGGGCAGGTTACCATTCCTTTCAGTGTAAAGGAGCGGCAATATAAAAGTAATCTGGATGCCGTTATAAGGGATCCCCTGACGGAAGATGAAATGAATGAAATAAGAAAAATTAATAAGAATAACAGGTTGATTAAGGGACAGGTTTTCTTATGGAAGGATAATCAGAGCTGGGAAGATTTATGGGATCTGGATGGAAAAATAGCTGAGTGATTTAACTGGTTCGATAATTTCTCCGCTTAAAATGTGGGGCAATAAAATAATTTTTGAATAAAATGATTATCCATATATAGCGAAAAATGAATAAAAATTTCATTTTTAACATAAATAAGTAGATTAGCACGATTCTTTTGATTGATTCATCCGGCTAAAGTATATAAATATCAGAGCATATGAATAAAGTAAAGGGCATACTTCTAGAAAAAAAATACATAGTTCCATTTATACTTATTACCAGTTTGTTTTCATTCTGGGGATTTGCAAATGATATCACTAACCCGATGGTTGCCGCATTTAAGACAATAATGGAGATATCAACAGCAAAGGCAGCATTAATTCAACTAGCATTTTACGGGGGTTATGGAACAATGGCCATTCCGGCAGCCTTATTTGCCATGAAGTATTCCTATAAAAAAGGGATTCTTCTCGGACTTGGATTATATGCAATAGGGGCATTGCTTTTCTATCCTGCCGCTCAGTTTGAGATGTTCGGATTTTTTCTGGTCTCCTTGTATATCTTAACTTTCGGTCTGGCATTTCTCGAAACCATTGCGAATCCCTATATTCTTTCAATGGGTGATCCGTCCACAGCAACAAGAAGATTAAATCTTGCCCAATCATTTAATCCAATGGGATCTGTTTTTGGAATGTATATTGCCTCATATGTTATTCTTGTAGCCCTTGAATCTGATAAAAGAAATGCTGCGGGAGAATTGATATTTCCAACATTAAGTGAAGCAGAGAAAGCGGTTATCAGAACAAATGATCTGGCAATAATAAGAGATCCCTACGTTATGCTGGGAATCGCTGTTCTGATTTTATTTTTCATTATCCTTTTTTCAAAATTACCCAAGACCGAACATGCCGCAAAGGTAAATGTTGGTGCTTCATTCAGTCGATTGTTCAAGAATATCAGGTATCGTGAAGGTGTAATAGCACAGGTTTTTTATGTAGCTGCACAGATAATGTGCTGGACTTTTATAATTCAGTATGCTGAAAATCTTGGTTTGAATAAAGCCACTGCTCAGAAATATAACATTGTAGCAATGGTAATATTTATATCCAGTCGTTTTATAAGTACTTTCCTGATGAAGTATGTTAATTCCGCAAAACTTCTGACAGTATTTGCTGTGGGTGGCATGATCACTACCACCGGTGTTATACTCATCGAAGGCATGCTGGGCTTGTATTGTCTCATTGCCACCTCAGCCTTTATGTCCCTAATGTTTCCCACCATTTATGGAATTGCACTTGATGGAATAGGAGAGGATGCAAAACTTGGTTCGGCAGGGTTGGTGATGGCCAGAGTCGGTGGTGCTTTAATGCCTCCATTGCAGGGAGCCATAATCGACCTCGGCACAGTAGGATTCTTGCCTGC
>CBDUCT010000303.1:0-5002 GCA_965365715.1 uncultured Cyclobacteriaceae bacterium
ATCGTACCTGAGAGATTTGTTGGGCATAACTTCAAGAGAACGGTTTAAAACCTCACGGGCCTTTTCCATTTCATTTTTAGCGATTAAAGCTTCAGCGAGTGTATTAAAGCTGGATCTGTGGTTAAGCACGAAATTCCGATAGTCTTCAGAATAATATACTTTAGGATTATCCAGTTCCCTGAAGGAAAACTTATTCATCATATTATCATACATGATCTCTGTATCCACCAGATCATCCTGCAGATTGCCCCGGTCAATCGGAAGCAAGCGATACGTATTTCCCTCCTGAACGACATACCTTCTGAAATCAATACCCGCATTCTGCAGTGAGGTATTGTTGAAATATATAGGTCTTGTCCAGTTACCAGTTAATATCATATCCAGTATCATAAATGTATTTTTCTCAAGACCACTCCCTTTGAGCCGGAATACCATTTGTTCCGGGATCAAATGCTCCATATCCTTTGGCACAATACCCAGTGATTTTACATAGGCTGTATCGATATTCAGATATAGTGCTTTTGCAGGTATAGAATTATAACTTCCCAGAAGTGTTGGTACCTTAATAGCCTGGTGATCCTGTTTTACAAGGTTCATATAAGCTTCAAGACTTATGGCATTTCCTTTTATGTTTGGATTTTCTATATAAGGAAGATAATCATTGGGGCCGCCCTGCCTGTAGAGGTTTTTATCAATAGAGAAAGGTGCCGGTTCAGATTCATATGCTTTGCGCGTCATCTGATCAATATACCAGTCTGTATTGAAATAGCTGAGCACGATCACACGCATGTCGGTTCTGAATCCCTCTACTTCCTGTGAATACCACAATGGAAATGTGTCATTATCACCCCCGGTGAAGAGAATGGCATTCGGCGCGCAGGAAGCAAGGAAATTCTTGGCAGAATCCACAGAAAAATACCTGTCAGACCTGTCATGATCGTCCCAGTTTTCAACAGCCATAATTAAAGGTACCGTTAGTCCAAGAGCCGTAGCAACCAAGGCTGCAATTTTTGCATTTTTAAGGTAAGTGATCAGGAATTGGCCAATGGCAAGTACACCAAGACCTATCCATATGGCAAAAGCATAATAGGAACCGGCATAAATATAATCTCTTTCCCTGGGTTCAACAGGCGGTGAGTTGAGGTAAACTACCAGGGCTACCCCTGTTAGGATAAACAGCATGGTAATTACCCCGAATATCCGCTGACTTCGCTTATAATTGAAGAACATACCGATCAGCCCAAAAATAAGAGGCAGCATGAAGTAATTGTTCCTGCCCCTGTTTTCAGCAATATCCTCGGGTACTGGTTCAAAACTGTCGAGCGGCGTCAGCCAGGTAGCTCCCTGAATATCACTTTCCCTGCCTGCAAAATTCCACATGAAATAGCGCATGTACATATATCCGATCTGGTATCTGAACATGAACATCAGGTTATCCCCGAAACTTGGAATTTCGTTGTTCTTCAGGTTCATCCATTTTCGATATTGGGCAACATGATTTTCGGAATTGCTGTAAGCCCGGGGTAATATGGTCATTCTTTTCTGATCATATACATATTCCAGCTTACGTTCTTTGATCTCATACTCATCTTCGCCCTGCATGTAAACGGGAGCACCTGTTTTCTGATCAACCACCTCAGCATCAAAATACTGTCCGTATAACAGAGGTCTTGAACCATATTGTTCCCTTTTCAGATAAGATACAAAGCTGATTATATTCTCAGGATTATTCTCGTCTATCGGAGGATTGTAATTAGAACGGATCAGCACCAGGGCATATGAAGAATAGCCAATAAGTATAAATGATAAGGCTAATAATGCCATATTGAGCAATTCTTTATTCTTCTGTTGAGAATAATAAATGCCATATGCAATTGATCCGGTAAACAATAACATGAAAATTATGATTCCGGACTTGAAGGGTAATCCAATATTATTTACAAAGAAGATCTCAAAAGAACCTGCTATCCCAGGTAAGCCTGGAATGATAAAATTATTTATCAGAACGATCAGGAAAAAGCTGATTATCAGGGTATAAACGACGCCTCGTGTGGTTGGCTTATACTTTTTAAAGTAAAATATTAATCCAAGGGCAGGCAGGGTGACCAGGTTCAATAAGTGAACACCGATGGATAGACCCATCATATAGAAGATGAGAATCAGCCAGCGATTTGCCTCGCTTTTGTCTTCTATATATTCCCATTTAAGAATGGCCCAGACCACAAAAGCAGTAAAAAAAGATGACATGGCATATACTTCAGCCTCTACAGCTGAGAACCAGAAAGAATCTGAAAAAGTATAAGCCAGAGCCCCGACGATCCCGGAACCGATCAATAAATAAGTCTGGGCTTCAGACAGGTTATCATTTTCAATTTTTATTAATTTCCTGCCAAACAGGGTAATTGTCCAGAATAAAAATAAAATGGTAAAGCTGCTGCTCAGAACGCTGACAATATTTATCCAGTAGGCTACTTTAAGGACGTCACCCATAGCTAAAAATGAGAAAAGGCGCCCAATTAACAGAAAGAATGGTGCTCCCGGAGGATGAGGAACTTCCAATTTATAGGATACCGAAATGAACTCCCCGCAATCCCAATAACTGGCAGTTGGTTCTACGGTCAGCCAGTAAACAATAGTTGCGATGGCAAAGACAGCCCATCCTGTTATATTATTATATTGTTGAAATTTATTCATGTGTTAAAGAATTATAGACGGCGAAGTTAGCAAATAATACCTTTAGAAGGAAAACTGGAAATTAACTATATCCAGTTTTTTCTTAATTCCGTGTAATTGTAATGTAAAAATCGATATTTTATTATATATATTTATCCCGGATCGCAATAAGATGTGAATTATTAACTTTTTTTAACAGAAATCCTATTTCTACTGGTCTTCGTCCTTTCTTTGATACTTCCTAGCCAAGGCATTAAGCCAACGGTAAAACCCGATAATTAGATAGAATATTACCGTCATATATACCAATGTGCTGTAATCTTCTATCCATATTTTCAGAAAAGTGCCTGACAGAAAATAAAATAATGCCACGAGTAATGCAGAGATCAGAAGAAATCCTAGTTCTTTGAGGACAATACGTTTCAGATCAAAATTCATAGACAAGACTATTATTTTACTCATTAAAGATCCCCAGATTTTTACCAAACAAATAAATTATTTTACCCAAATCATGGTTCATAGTAACAAATTTAATAGGTGAAAGATCAAGAACTTCATTACGCAGCGAATTTATCAGCTCGATATCCATTGGGGATTTTTGATATTTGTAAGCGAATAAATTAGCCAGATAGGCAGTTTTTAAAATATTGGCTTTTACACGAACTGTATGAGGTACGTTCCTGCCGGGGTGGATATGAATATGACGTTCTTTTTCAACACCGATTTTCAGTATCCATACAGACTGGTCAGGAAATAGCATCTCCCTGTAATATTCGGGATGTTGTCTTATCCATTCATTATAGGTGTCCTTCTCAAACCGGGAATCTTGTATCAGTTTGCCTTTGCAGAATTCAGAGATCTCAGGGATACTCATAGTCCCTGTATATAGATCTGTTGTTGAATTCCCGATTTTCTTCATTGAGGATCTTAATACTTCAGGTCCATATTCCATGGAGGAAGTTTTTATTTCATTCAGAAGGAATAAAAAATGGTGCTTCCAGAAATTAAAGAGGAAGGGTTTAGGGGCTGGGCTTTCCATTAACCTCTTCATAAAATTCCTCAAGGTACTTAATCATAAATTCATGCCTTTTCTTAGCCATTTTCCTGGCTGTCTTGGTATTCATGGCATCCTTTAACTTAAGAAGTTTTTCATAGAAATGGTTAATGGTGGAGGAGTCGCTTGCCCGGTATTCTTTAACATTTTTATATTCCCTGGGTTTCTGTTTCGGATCGTAGATCTTTCTGCCACTGAATCCTCCATAATTAAATGCCCTTGCAATACCGATAGCACCAATGGCGTCCAGCCTGTCAGCATCCTGGGCAACCTGCAATTCTCTGGATTTATCTTTTATATCGTTATGTCCCCCTTTGAAGGAAATACCTTTTACTATTCCCAGAACCTGCTTTTTTGTAGCTTTATCCACACCTGTTTCTTCCAGGAAAGCTGAGGCGATCTTTATCCCCTTGGTTTCATCACCTCCCTGAAATTTTGGATCAGCTATATCATGTAGTAATATTCCTAATAGAACTATATGTTTATTGCCATCTTCTTTCTTGAGGATTATCCTGGCATTCTTCAAAACTCTTTCAATATGGTTCCAGTCGTGTCCTCCCTCTGCATCTCTAAGCATGTTCCTGGCAAACTTTTCGGCCCTGGACCGAAGTTCTTTCTTTTTCATTAGATCGATACTTTGATATTCACATCGGGCTCTTAAAAATAAAAAAATCCCGCATTAGCGGGATAAGTAATTTATAAATAATGTTCTTTATCCCCTGGTACTTGCAGCCGGAATTCTTGTTAACAGGTCCTCCATCTGGCCTCTGTCTTCCTGTCCTATTGTAAAACAATCCACAAAATCCTGACCTAATGTATATTGCAAACACTCATCAAGTTTGTCAGTTAATTCGCCGGCACCAAATAATTTCATTCCAATAATGCTTTTGCCTTTCTTCTTCATGTCTTTCAAAACATCAACAACCACGGGTACTTCTGCGTCCATTCTGGAACCATAAGGATTGATCCTGGCCAGGTCCACCTGTACCCAATCCGTTGCGGCGGCGGCCTTAAGTGCCCCAAGGGTATGGCAGGATACTCCATGTGCCCTTACTATTCCATCTTCCCTTGCCTGAGAAAGGATATTCATAGCGCCTGTTTTCAATTCAGGCCAATTATCTTTTGTCATGAAATGCAGTAAAACGATATCAAGATAATCAGTTCCTATTTCCTGTCTGAATCTGTCCAGGTCAGCCTTCATTTCTTCTTCCGTTGTTGCATGAGTCTTCGTGAGGATCACCACTTTTTCCCTTGGAATATATTTCAAGGCTTCCT
>CBDUCT010000304.1:0-4960 GCA_965365715.1 uncultured Cyclobacteriaceae bacterium
CAGCGGCTTTGGTTCAGGTCTTATACCAGGTGCTTTAATAGGATCGCTTATAGGATTTACATTCGGACTTGATTTATTAAGTACGACAAGCTTGGTTAATTTCAATTATGTAATATTTGCTGGGGTAAGCTATGCCGTTCGATATGGATTAGCTGGCGGGGTAATTGCACTCGTTTATGGCCAAAACAACCAATAATAGCTTATATATCAAAAATATAGGTTCTGTTTATATACATCCACGAGAAGTATCCTTCTGTTATTTTAATTTCCGGAAAAGGATGGAATGAGTGTCAAAGATATATATTATACCCGACCCTGAATGATCTGAAATATTTCTGTGGAGAAATCAATATCCATAAAATTTAATTATGTGAACTTTAATTTTTGGATATGATCTTATTAAAATGACTTATAATGACGAGAAACGGCTTTGTATAAATTCATTATAAATTTCTAATTCGCCTGTAAATGACCAGTACTCCAATAAAACGAAAAGTACCGATTGATCTTGATGCTGAAGAATTCAAACAGATTGGTTATAATCTTGTGGATAAGATCTCTGAACTGATATGTAATATCAGGGATATGCCAGTAACACCCGCAGAGGAAGAACATGCTGTAAAAGCCCATTTAAAAGCTGATAAATCACTGCCGGAAGAAGGTACCGATCCGGGTAAATTGATAAATGAAACCGCCAACCTGCTTGTAGAGCACTCATTATATAATGGTCACCCCAGGTTCTGGGGTTATATAACCTCATCACCTGCACCCTTAGGCATTCTCGGTGATTTCTTGTCATCGGCTATTAATTCTAATGTTGGCGCCTGGGCATTGTCACCTATGGCCAGCGAGATTGAAGCCCAGACTATTCGCTGGATAAGTTCACTTATTAGATACCCTGCTGGTGGTGGCCTGATAGTCAGTGGTGGTAACGTTGCCAACTACATAGGATTTATAGCCGCCATCAGGGCAAAAGCAGGATTAGATATCAGAGAAAAAGGAATAGCCCGGTATAAAGAGCATCTCAGGATATATTGCTCGCAGGAAACGCACACCTGGATTCAAAAGGCAGCAGACCTGTTTGGCCTGGGTACTGAAAGTATCCGGTGGATCAATTCCGACAAGAACCAAAAAATGGAAATATCAGGTTTGAAAGATGCCATTGTTGAAGATATAAGAAAAGGCAAACAACCATTTCTTGTAGTCGGTACGGCAGGATCAGTCAGTACAGGTGCCATAGATCCGCTTGGTAGGATTGCCAGAATTTGTATTGAATATGACCTGTGGTTTCATATTGATGGGGCATATGGTGGTTTTGCTGCGGCAGTTCCTGAACTTGAGAAGGATTTCATGGGCCTTGAAGAAGCTGATTCCATAGCCATTGATCCCCATAAATGGCTTTATGCCCCCCTGGAAGCTGGTTGTACCCTGGTCAAAGATCCAAGCCATCTTACCGATTCATTTTCATATCATCCCCCCTATTATAATTTTGAGCAATCAGCTGTGAATTATGTTGATTACGGAATTCAAAACTCAAGGGGATTTAAAGCATTAAAGGTATGGCTCATTTTACAACAGATGGGGCGAAAAGGTTATCAACAGCTTATCCGCGAAGACATTCTACTCGCCAAATATGCAAATGATCTCTTTAAAAGATCAGAAGTGATAGAAATATTTACCAACCATTTGAGCATAACCACTTTCAGGTATGTGCCAAAAGATCTTTTTGATCAAAAAGATAACCCCGAAACAAAAATTTATCTGAATGAACTGAATCAGGAAATTTTAAATGTAGTAGAAAAAAGTGGAAAATTCTATGTATCAAATGCCCTGATAAATGAAAATTTTCTTTTGAGAATGTGCATTGTAAACTTCAGAACTAATGTAGAGGATATACATGATTTTGAGCGCTTTATAATTGAAGCCGGCCGAAAAACAGTCCTGAGATTTAAAGAAAATAATAGCTGACATACCCTCAAAAAACATGTAAGATTTATTCTATTTTTACATTAAGCTTAAGTGTACAACTTATTCATTATCAATAATTTATTAAAAAAAATTTGCGTTTCTGAATATTTTTTTATTATCTTAGGATTACTATGTTTGACCATATCAATCAGCACCAGGAAAAGCTATTTAACTTATCAAAAGTAATTTTGATTGTTGTAGCATTACTTATGTCCTTTACCGTGATCTATTTCATGTTTTTTTATAAAAGTAATGAGATGGCTAAGGGCTCAGTTTCAACGACTCAGGATGAATCCGTTGAATTGGTTTATAAGCCTTAGATTATCTATATGAAATATGATCATTAAATTCCATCAATATTCTTGATACGGAATCAGAGCGCCCTCACTTTTGAGCATAATTGCCATACTGCGACCAAATCCGAAAAAAACCCTCAAGAAATCTAGGCAGTATACCTGAATTGATTATATTGCAAGATTGTATTGAAGTATAATGAGTTTCTGAATGCTATAGTGCTTAGTAATGAATGGGTCTTTCAAGGGGTAATCAGTTGATTTTCTAAAAGATATTTGAATTTGGGATCTGAAATCCTTCCCAGGAATGGCCTTATTATATAGAACTCCCAATTTGATCAAAGATTTATAAAATATTAAATGATATAATTATATGGCAGCCCCATTTCTTATTTTAAAACAGATAAAATACATCCTTCTTTTCTTCCTTTTAACTTTGCCCATAAATCTTATAAGTCAGACAACAAATGAAACAGGAAGGCCCTTTATAAGCAATTATGCCCCTAAATTATATGATGCCAATCCTCAGAACTGGTGTATAGAACAAGATCACCGGGGTGTCATGTATTTTGGCAATTCAGATGGGATCCTTGAATATGATGGCGTTAACTGGCGACTGATCAAAACACCTAAGAATAATGTGGTTAGATCCCTTCATTGTGATGATAATGGACGGATCTGGGTAGGTGGATCCGGTGAAGTAGGTTATCTTGAACCGGATTCAATCGGAAGAATGTCATTTCATTCACTCTCTTCCTTTGTTCCTGAACACAGAATGAATTTCAGTGATGTCTGGTTTACAAAACATATCCCTGATGAGGGTGTGTATTTCGGTGGATTTCGAAATACTTTCCGTTGGGATGGAGAAAAAATGCATGTTGTAGACCTTGATTCTACAAAGGGATGGGCAATGTTGTACATTAATCAGAATAAATATATATATCGATTGGATACCGGCCTTTATGAATCGACAGGAGATGAAATGAGGTTTCTTAATGGAACTGAGATTTTTGGAGGGTTCAGGCTTGGATTTGTAGATACCTATAATGAGAATGAAATATTACTCGTAAGCCGGAGTGGAGATTTTTATACGCATGACGGGAATAACCTGAGGACCCTACCTATGGAATCGGCTGACGAAATTAAAAAATATCCTCCGATAAGAAGAATAAGGAAATTGCCGAATAATAAATATGCGATTGGCTCCATCAGAGGTGGCGTAATGATCGTTAACAAAAACGGACGCCTGTTACACCACTATAACCGGCTTAATGGCCTGCAGGATAATGTGGTGTATGACATGTTTGTCGATAATAATGATGCTTTATGGCTGGCCCTGGATAATGGGATAGCAAGAATCGGTATTACCTCTCCCCTGACCTATTTTAATGCAGACCTGGGACTTACGAGTAATGTGATGTCATTTGAAAGGCATAATGGAACCCTCTATGTTGGCACGACAGAGGGCGCATCATACCTCGATAAAAAAACAGGAAAGTTCCTCCCTGTAACTAATATGGGATTTCAATGTTTCGATATGATCAGGGTTGATGGTCATTTGTATACTGCCAGTCAAAATGGATTTCAAAGAATAGATGGTGCAGTAGCCGTTAATCCATATGTTGGACAGGGTGGCAATATAAATGCCCTGGCTTTGCATCATTACGAGAAACAGCCTGAATATATTATTCTTGGAGCCAACAGGGGTGCCGGCCTCATCAAAAAGAAAACCGACAGTACCTGGGAACTCATCGGCAGATTTGAAGGCTTTAATGATCCAATATGGTCGATATCCGAGGATGAAGAAGGCAGATTATATCTTGGCACAGAAACGGATGGCATATTAAGACTAACTTTCAATAACTTTCCTGATCTGGATGATGTAGAAGTCGAACGATTCAATATTGATCATGGACTTCCTAAAGGACAAACATTCATTCAAAAGATAGATGATAAAATGTATTTCACACCTGTAAAAGGTTTTTATACATTCGATGAGGTTACTAAAAGATTCATCCCTGATACGACTTTTGGAAAGAAAGCCAGGGATATGGGAACAGTTCTTACCTCAAACAGTGCCGGGGATATATACCTTTCTTATTACAAAGGAGCAGCTAAAGTAAATAAAAAACAGGATAATACTTTTTCTATCAACGAAACTCCTTTCAATCCTTTTGCGAATGCCATAGTGGTAAATATATTGGCAGAAGAAAATGGAATTACGTGGTTTGCTACGACTATGGGCTTGATAAGGTATGATAGCAATATCGAAGTAAATTATGAACAGGAATTCAATACGCTAATCAGAGAAGTTACAATCAATGATGATTCCATCCTATATTTTGGAACACCGCATGACAACCTGGATTATACTCTTTCCTATAATGACAATAATCTAGCATTTAATTATACCTCACCCTTCTATGTACAGGAAGATATGACCCAATATCAAACATGGCTTGAAGGTTATGACAAGAATTGGTCTGGTTGGACGATCAGAAAGGAAAAGGAATATACAAATCTGAAAGAGGGCAATTATACATTTCATGTCAGGGCAAAAAACATATTTGACCGGCAAAGTGAAGAGGCCAGTTTCAGCTTTTCTGTTGAACCTCCATTGCACAGAACTATATTTGCATATATTATCTATGTATTGGCAGGTGGATTCCTGATCTATGTAATTGTAAAATACAGGACCC
>CBDUCT010000305.1:0-4926 GCA_965365715.1 uncultured Cyclobacteriaceae bacterium
GTCCTCTTTTGCCACGATCAATATAACTCCGTCATCTATTCCCTCCCTTCCTATTTTTAAAGTATCTGCTACACGAATACCGAATTGCTCTATTTCCTCAGGATAGGTGGAAGAGATAACCAGCACAATGATCTGACTTCCTTTTACTTCCTGCAGATTCTGGAGTTTGTTCTCCAGTGTCTGGATCTCCTGCCCATTTAATGTGCCGGTCTGATCGGTCACATACCCTGAAATATTGGGTACGTTTACCATGTTTTGCCCAAGAACCTGGTTTTGAGAACTCAACAGAAAAGTAAGAGGAATTATTATAATCAGGTATCTTAACGACAAATAATTTTTTGAATCCACTGCTTTAATCTTTTTTTAAAATTAGCCCTATAATATGAATAATCATTATTATTAAATAGTTTTATCGAATTAAAACCTAGTTTTCAAGCTATTATTATAATTTTGCATATACTAAATTGAAATAATAATTACTATGAAAAAATCCTGGATCATTATTGCAGTCGTCATCCTATTAGTCATTATCCTTTATAATGCATTTAAGGGTTCATATAATACCATGGTTGCTATGGATGAGGAAGTTAAAACCGCCTGGGCTAATGTCCAGACCCAATACCAGAGAAGGTCAGATCTCATCCCAAACCTTGTTAATACAGTTAAAGGATTTGCTGATCAGGAGAGAGAGGTGCTTGTCGGCGTAACGGAAGCCCGGGCTAAAGCCTCCAGCATTCAGATAGATCCTGAAAACATAAATCCCGCGATGCTGCAACAATTCCAGGCTGCCCAGGGAGAATTAAGTTCCGCTTTATCCCGACTTCTTGTAACCGTTGAGCGATATCCGGATATAAAAAGTAATCAGAATTTCCTTGAGTTGCAGGCTCAACTTGAGGGCACTGAAAACAGGATCGCGGTGGCCAGGGACAGGTTTAACAGTTCGGTTCAAAAATACAATACTAAAATCCGGAGCTTCCCAACCAATATAATGGCCGGCATATTCGGGTTTGAATCCAAAGCCCAATTCCAGGCCACGGAGGCAGCTCAGACGGCACCTGAAGTTAATTTTTAGTTTCCTCGGGATGTAGCGCAGCCCGGTAGCGCGCGTCGTTCGGGACGACGAGGCCGCTGGTTCGAATCCAGTCATCCCGACATTTTAAAGGTTACTTATTCCAAGTAGCCTTTTTTATTTTTATAATGATTAGAAACTACTGATTGGATGTGAACCAACCTGGGAGAACGGTTCGAATCCTGCTAAAGCAGGATCGCGAAAGGATGTAGTACGTGATTTAGCGCGTATGAGCAATCCTTCTGTAGCAGGATCGAGAATGGATGCCACGCATGATTTCGTGCATGGGAGCTATCCGGTAAACATAAACTGATCAGTCTTATTTGGTATGCGAAGGGATGTTTTATGTATTGGAAAAATTAAAATCCATCTACAGGAACTGGTTTTTCAGATTCTCTAAAGATTTGCTGATGATCTTGTTCCACTGCGGTTGCATAATTGTCCTATCTAACCAGTTTTCCAGGAGAGGTATTTTTATTTCATATTCCAGAGCATAAGTAAATTTTGTTCCCTCATCTAAAGATTCAAAAACCCAAAATGTCGTGTGAGGCATTCCTTTGATGGCCCTTCCCTTCCATCCTTCATTTTCCACAAAATCAAAAATTTCTGTTTCTACATCCACAGATAATCCCATCATATTTGCTTTATAGGCATACCGGGTTCCATTTCCCCTGACTGAATTTGTGGTTGGCCTGAATTTGCTTACTCCTTCAAACCACTTTTCCCATTTTTTATAGTCAGAAGTATAGGAAAAGACTTCATTTATTGGAACAGATATATTAACAGTTTTCTCGATTCTTGTCATTTGAAATGTATTTGTTCTCTAATGAAAACATATACCTCAAAGAAATAATTCCATGAAACAGGATTTTATTATGAGTTTGGATAATCTTTTAAGTAACTCTCTTGAATTAAAAGATGAAAAACCCCGAATACTTTTGACTCTTGTTTGCTCTTATTTTTTGTATTCAATTCTGGTAAAAAACGAGTAATGATAGCTCTAGCACAATCTTGCTATTTGGGTTTTAATTCCATTAGGTAATTAATTCTGCGGGAACAAGCCAATTAGCTATGGTTCTTATAAACAGCCAGAGTAAAAAAATAATAAGTGTTACTTTTTTCGCGTCCAGGCATCCCTTAATGTTACCGTTCTGTTGAATATCAATTTATCCGAAGATGAATCCAGATCAAGACAGAAATACCCCTTGCGCTCAAATTGAAATTTATCCAGTGGTTTTGCTCCCAGGATACTGGGTTCGACAGGTACATCCTTTAATATTTTCAAAGAATCCGGGTTCAGATAATCCTTAAAATCTGTTCCGTCCTTTTTACCTGCCGGATCTTCATCTATAAACAGACGATCGTATAACCGGACTTCTACTTTAACGCATTGAGCTATAGAAACCCAATGTATTGTTCCTTTCACTTTTCGCTGGCTTCCTGTCATCCCACTTTTCGTATCTGGATCATAGGAACATCTTATTTCAATGATCTCCCCAGTTTCGGGATCCTTCAGCACCTCTTCACATTTGATTATATATGCATACTTCAATCTGACTTCACCTCCGGGAACAAGCCTGAAGAACTTTTTTGGAGGATCTTCCATGAAATCTTCCCTCTCAATATATAATTCACGTCCAAAAGGCACCTCTCTAAACCCATCTTCTTCCTTTTCAGGATTATTTCTAGCCTTAAGTGATTCCACCTTACCTTCCGGGTAATTTACGATTACTAACTTCACCGGATCAAGGATTGCCATCCTTCTTTGAGCAATTTTATTTAAATCCTCCCGTA
Organism: uncultured Cyclobacteriaceae bacterium; assembly: GCA_965365715.1. GTDB lineage: Bacteria > Bacteroidota > Bacteroidia > Cytophagales > Cyclobacteriaceae > JAGTVG01. The sequence goes on from CBDUCT010000305.1 coordinate 2,864, forward strand.
CTGCGTGTTCAAGAAATGCCACATCAATAATATTGTCCCGCTTGGCGACACCTACCCTTTCTGAAAAATTTCTTATAGATGCAGGCGTATACCCCCTTCTCCTCATGGCTGAAATAGTAGGCATGCGCGGATCATCCCATCCAGCGACATATTTGCCGTTTACCAGTTCCAGAAGTCTCCTTTTGCTCATCACCGTATAATTCAGGTTGAGCCTGGCGAATTCATACTGATGCGGCCTGGGATCTTTGGCAATATGATCCAGTAACCAATCGTATAAGGGCCTGTGGACTTCAAATTCGAGTGTACAGATCGAATGTGTAATGCCTTCAATATAATCCGATTGACCATGAGCAAAGTCATACATAGGATAGATATACCAGGAATCCCCTGTTCTATTGTGTGACACCGTCTTTATGCGGTATAATGCTGGATCTCTCAGCCACATATTTGGAGAACTCATATCAATTTTTGCCCTTAGTACTTTTGATCCATTGGGAAACTCCCCGTTTTTCATTCGTTCAAAAAGATCAAGATTTTCATCAACGAAACGACCCCTATAAGGACTTTCAACACCAGGCTTTGTGGGCGTACCCCTTGTGGCACTCACTTCCTCAGCACTTTGATCATCAACATAAGCTAAGCCCTTGTTGATTAAAAGTATGGCAAATTCGTATAATCTGTCGAAATAATCAGAGGCATAATACTCACGGTCTTCCCAATCAAAGCCCAACCATCTTATATCCTCCTTAATGGAATCCACATATTCAGTTTCCTCTGTCTCAGGATTTGTATCATCAAACCTGAGATTACACTTTCCTCCATAGGTTTCAGCTAATCCAAAATTCAGGCATATAGACTTCGCATGCCCTATATGTAAATATCCGTTCGGCTCAGGCGGGAACCGGGTAAGTATGGATTTATTTTCAGGATAATCTTTAATATCACGCTCTACGATCGATTCAATAAAATTTAAATTCTTTTTATCTGCTCGATCTTTATTGTCAACAATATCAGCCATCAGATTATTTATATGCGAAAGGCAAAATAAATCAATAATTAAAATTTATTCAGTGATTATTCATAAAATTAATGGCTAACTGATAACTTTGATCAATAAGACTAAAATTTTAGAATCATACTCCAGGGTTAAATGAACGAAAGTTCAATCCAGTGAAAACGGAAACACCATCATTAGAACACAGGCTGATTCTTGGTAATCAATCAAAAGACCCCCTGCTTGGAGATTACAGGAGGAGACTGCTTGTAGGTGAATTATGTGTGCTTTCTCTCTTATTTAACATTATATACCTGTTTATAGATCTATTTACAGAAGCCAATATTATAATAGTAGTATACATAATTAATATTTTACTGTTTTCCATAACCTATTATGCCAATCGATCCGGGAAATTCGAAATAGCAAAGATAATTCTGCTATATACGATCCTAATATCTATATACCTTTTTGGATCAAATAATCTTTTAAATACTGAAACGTATTTATTATATCTTCCATTAGTCCTCCTGGCATTTGAGATTAATGGATATAACGGTCGTTATTTCAGTATTGCGTTTAGCTTCTTAAGCCTTTTATTGTATTTTCTGGATGCCTATACTAACTTTTCCATATTTCCTCAGGTTAATTTATCCTCAAGCGGACTTCGATTAATGTCAACAATAAATTTTGTGTTCAGTCTTGTTGGTATTGTTTATATCTCCTATTTTATGACCAAGACATACTACCTCTCTGAAAAAAACCTGATATCCAGACAGGTAAAGTTAAATAAACTGACGAGGGACCTGAGGACAAGTCAACAGCGTTATAAACTGGCGATGCTGGGAACCAATGCAGGATTATGGGATTGGGATCTGGAAAGCAATAAAATATACCATGGACCAAGATGGAAGGAGATGCTGGGATACAACTCCTCTGAATTTGAAAATGCGGATATTGAAGCCATTTATTCGATGGTCCACCCCGATGATATTGAAAATGTTAAACAATCTGTTGAGAACCATTTAAAAAATCAGGTTCCATTTGAACTGGAATACAGGATAAAAAA
>CBDUCT010000306.1:0-4925 GCA_965365715.1 uncultured Cyclobacteriaceae bacterium
GACGGGAAAACTATTCTGTTCATCGGACAGCAGAAAGGGAGAAATACACAACAACGTCAGGTGAGAAATTTCGGGATGGCCAACCCTGATGGCTACAGAAAGGCCCTCCGCCTGGTGAAACTGGCTGAGAAATTTAACAAGCCCATTGTGGCCCTCATCGATACACCCGGCGCATACCCCGGCATTGATGCTGAAGCAAGGGGACAGGCAGAAGCGATCGCTCGGAATATGCGCGATATGTTCATGCTGAAAGTGCCGGTTATATGTATTATTATCGGTGAAGGGGCATCCGGAGGTGCCATAGGCATTGCTATAGGAGACAGGGTGATCATGATGGAAAATACCTGGTATTCAGTAATCTCTCCTGAATCATGCAGTTCCATTTTGTGGCGTAGCTGGGAATATAAAGAACAGGCTGCAGAAGCTTTAAAACTGACAGCAGAAGATATGCTGGAATTCGGATTGATAGATTCCATTCTCGAGGAACCATTGGGAGGAGCCCATAAAGATCTGAAAGCTACTTCTGTCATTCTTAAAAATGCAATTCTTAAAGAAATAGCGGCTTTGGAAAAAATATCCCCCGGGGAACGTATCAAGCAACGAATTGACAAATTTTCTAAAATGGGTGTTTTTAAAGAATAACAAGGGAAAAATTAAAATTTATGGCCATAAGTTCCCAATGATCTATTCAGGAGTTTGTGGCCTTTTTATTTGATATAATATGAAGTTACATGTCATTCATACAGGATATTTTAAACTGGATGGTGGAGCCATGTTTGGAGTAGTCCCAAAATCGATCTGGAATAATCTGAATCCTGCTGATGAAAACAATATGTGTACCTGGGCAATGCGATGTCTGTTGATTGAGGATAAGGATAAATTAATCCTGATCGATACCGGAATCGGGGATAAACAGTCTGAGAAATTCTTCAGCTACTACTATCTTCATGGTCCCTACAGTTTGTTGAGTTCTTTACGGGAAATTGGCTTCACCCCCGAGGATATTACGGATGTTTTCTTCACACACCTCCATTTTGATCATTGCGGTGGTGCTGTTAAACGAAATCCGGAGGATCCTGATGAGTACGAACTGGTATTTAGAAAAGCCAGGTACTGGACGAATAAAAATCACCTGAAATGGGCTATCAAGCCAAACCCAAGAGAAAAGGCCAGCTTCCTGAAAGAAAATATCCTGCCCATTGAGGAGCATGGGAAATTGAACCTTATCGGTTCTAATAATCCATTTGCACAACAATTTGATATAGAATATGTGCATGGTCATACTGAAAGTCAGATGTTACCCAGGATCAATTATAAGGGTAAAACAATCGTTTTTGTAGCGGATCTTATTCCATCTGCTGCTCATATACCCCTTCCTTATGTAATGAGCTATGATACAAGACCCTTAATGACCTTGCAGGAAAAGGAGTCATTTCTGAAACAGGCTGCACGAAAAAACTATATTTTGTTTTTTGAGCATGATCCTCATATAGAATGTGCTACGGTTTATAATACAAAAAAAGGGATCAGGATCGAGAATACATTTTCATTATCAGAAATACTATAAATGAAAATAGGAATCGCATTATCAGGAGGTGGATCACGAGGGATCGCTCATGTCGGGATCCTGAAGGCCCTGGAAGAGTTTGGAATTCATCCTGGTATTATATCAGGAACCAGTGCCGGGGCGATTATAGGGGCGCTGTTCTCTTATGGATATAAACCGGATGAGCTACTGGAAATAATTATAAAAACCAGGCTCTTGAAGATTTTGAGACCAGCTTTTACGAAATCAGGTTTACTTACCCTGGAAAAAACATACGATTTTTTTAATTCATTGCTTCCGACAGATTCTTTTAATTCCCTGAAAATCCCAATGTTTGTCTGTGCAACAAATGTTAAAAACGGACGTTCAACATTTTTTTCATCAGGATCCCTGATCAGGTGTGTTATGGCTTCATCAGCCATTCCTGTAATCTTTTCCCCGGTTGAAATTGATGGCAATCATTATATTGACGGGGGCATTACCAACAATATGCCTGTTGATCCCTTGATTGGACATTGTGATAAGATCATAGGTATGCATTGTAATCCGGTGGATAAGGAATATGATACCGGGAATATGAAGGAATTACTGGAAAGAACATTTCTGCTCACCATTAATGGAAATGTGGAAAACAGGAAGAAGAATTGCGACCTCTTTCTGGAACCCTATGATCTGAGAAAATACGGGGCTTTCGATTTTGCCAAATCCAAGGAGATATTCAATAACGGTTCCGAATATGCGCTGAGAAACGAGGGGATGATTAAAGCAATAACCCACTAACTTATTCAAAGTTAACCCGAACGCTTAACCTCGTAGTTAAGGTCATGATCTGTAATCCCTGAGTATGATAAAAACGTCCGATAATATATTTTATCTTTCCGGATAAGTTTTCTTCAGTAGTTGTTTCCCCATCCCATTCGGTCTGATTAAAGCTGTGTGTGAACTTAATAGCATTGGTGCCGGGCTCCAGAGCTGTTCTGAAATAGACCTGGTTCGTATAAATGACATTAGATCCCGGACTGGTATCGGTATCAGCCAGCCCATCAGCTATTTTCAGGTCACCCGCATCCAACTCATCATCATTTGATAAGTATATGTCGAAAAGGAATTGAGGGAAACCTGTTGTGGTAACACCATAGGTAACGACAAAATTATCATTTATATCTGCCGAAGGATTAACTTCCAGTGATTCCAGATTAAAGGTGTTTTCTGTTTCCATATCACAATCTGTGCAACAGGAAGTCAAAAAGGCCAGGTACGAGCTTGATACAATAATTCCGAGAAAAAAAATCAGCTTTTTCATAATTATATAATTGTATATATGTATAACTGAAAAAGTAACCTAATATTATTGTACAATTACAAGATAATAGTTCTTTTTACCCTTTTGTACCAGGAGGTATTTGTCGTTAAGAAGGCTATATTCTGCTTTCAGATCCGGATTACTAACTTTTTCCTTGTTGATGCTTACACCTCCACCCTTGATCATACGGCGGGCTTCACCTTTTGAATTAAATATGATGCCATTTGTAGAAACTGACAATAATGAGGTAACATCTCCCGTGCTTTCAAACTCATTTTTACTGATCACCGTTTGAGGGACTCCATCAAAAACAGATAACAAAGTTTTTTCATCTATCTCGTTTAGTTGTTCAGTCGTTGACCGGCCAAAAAGTATATTGGACGCCTTTAAAGCGGTATCTAATTCCTCTTTACTGTGGATCCGGGTGGTAAGGTCTTCAGCCAGTGTTTTTTGCAGGATCCGGAGATGCGGTGCTTCTTTGTGTTCTTTTTCCAGGGCTTCAATGTGATCTTTTTCGAGCAGGGTAAAAATCCTCATATAATTACTGGCATCTTCATCAGAGCTGTTCAGCCAGTACTGGTAGAACTTATAGGGTGTGGTCCTTTCCGGATCAAGCCATACATTGCCACCTTCAGACTTGCCAAACTTTGATCCATCTGCTTTCTTGACCAGGGGAGCGGTCAAGGCAAAAGCTTCGCCTCCTTCTTTTCTTCTAATCAGTTCTGTCCCGGTCACGATATTGCCCCATTGATCACTGCCACCCATTTGAAGTTTCAGCCCCCTGTTCTTGTAAAGCCAGTAAAAGTCATATCCCTGGATAAGCTGATAGGTGAATTCAGTAAAGGACATACCGGTTTCGAGTCTTTTTTTAACTGACTCCTTAGCCATCATATAATTTACAGAGATGTGTTTCCCAACATCGCGAATAAAGTGAAGGATGTTAAAATCCTTGAACCAGTCGTAGTTATTTACTATTTCTGCAGAAGATTCTCCACAGTCAAAATCCAGGAACTTTTCAAGCTGCTTTCTTTGTCCCTCAATATTAGCCTGTATCTGTTCAACGGATAATAGCTGTCTTTCTGCGGACTTTCCGGATGGGTCACCCACCATCCCTGTTGCACCACCCACAAGTGCAATAGGCTTATGACCGGCTCTTTGAAAATGAACAAGCAACATAACCGGAACCAGACTTCCAATATGCAATGAATCGGCTGTCGGATCAAAGCCGATATAGCCAAGGGTTCTTTCTTTTTTTAACTGCTCATCTGTTCCCGGCATGATATCGTGGATCAGCCCACGCCAGGCAAGTTCTTCTACAAAGTCAATCATCATGTTCAATTCTTACAAAACGCAAAGATAAATGAATGAACCTAAATAATAGAATATTAGATGGAATGATTGTCTTATTCAGGCGCTGGAAGTTTTAAGTTTAACCACATTGTCAATCGCCTTGTTAATCTTTGCTGCAGCTTCTTTTATCTGATCTTTGGTAATTATCAGGGGAGGGGCAAGTCTGAAACTATTCGCAGTGGATAAAAACCAGAAGGTGATGATCCCCCTTTTCAGACATTCCTTTACAATATCCTCTACTATTTTTGCATTTTCAAACTCAACAGCCATCATAAGTCCAATCCGGCGGATCTCCTGTATTGCCTCATGCGTTAAAAGTGATTCCAGTAAACTACCTTTTTCTTCTACCTCAGGAATGATCTGCTCTTCCTGGAGAACCTCTATGGTCGCCCTGGCTGCAGCACAATTAACGGGATGTCCCCCGAAAGTAGTGATATGACCTAATTTGGGATGATGTGTAAGCGAATCCATTATTTCCTTTTCTGCCATGAATGCCCCTATCGGCATCCCGCCACCCATAGCCTTGGCAAGCGTTAAAATATCGGGTATAATACCGAAATGTTCAAAGGCAAACCATTTTCCGGTTCTGCCAAACCCTGTTTGAACTTCATCCAGGATCAATAAGGCTCCGGTCTCGTCACATCTAAGCCTCAAAGCTTTCATGTAGCTTTTGGAAGGGATCCTGACTCCGGCATCACCCTGAATTGGTTCTATGATCACAGCAGC
>CBDUCT010000307.1:0-4921 GCA_965365715.1 uncultured Cyclobacteriaceae bacterium
AATGTGAGGAGATAGAAAACTGCTGTTTTATATTTCTTCAGGTAAAACCTGTGAGCGGAAAAAACACCCAGAAAAAACCATAATAAATATGCTGTGACCTTTGACTTCATAACTGTAGTATTACTGGTTTTACATTAATGCAATAATCATCTATTAATATGGTATTACCCAAAAAGGTAAATGGAGAATTGAATATTTTATTGTGGGGATAAGAAAAATATCTTCAATAATGAGGATAAAATTGATAGCCAGTCGCACCAAATCCAGGAATAGAAAACCCTCGCTTGTTTTCGGACAAAATAAAGGCAGCCAATAATTGTCACGTCCTAGAATAAGTTGACATAAAATTAACTTATAATGATAAAGGACACAAAATCAAAAAGAAAACGAACTCAGCGCGATTATACAATGGCTTTTAAACTGGCTGTTGTACATCAAGTAGAAAAAGGCGACTTAACATACAAACAAGCGCAAAGGCTTTATGGTATCCAGGGGAGGAGTACAGTTTTGGTTTGGCTTCGAAAACATGGTATATTAGACTGGAGTTCACCATACATACACACAATGACAAGTAAGGTACGGGAAACACCTGCCCAGAAAATTAAACGATTAGAAAAGCAACTTGCTGATGAAAAATTAAAAAATGAGATTCTTAATAAGATGATAGATATCTCAGATCAGCAATATGGCACTAGTATCAGAAAAAAGTTTTTACCCAAACAATCTACCATCTCCGCCAAGAAAAAGCAGTGAGTCTATCACGCTGTTGTCGATTGTTTGGGATTAGTAGACAAGCTATTTACCAGAGGCAGGCTAGGGCTGAGAAGCGATTAAAGGAGTTGTCAGCAATAAAGCCTTTAGTGCAATTGATTCGAATGCGCATGCCAAGAATCGGGTCTAGAAAGTTGTATTATCTACTCAAGGATGATTTTATCAGGTTGAACATAAAAATAGGAAGAGATGCTTTTTTTGATTATTTAAGGTCAGAATCTATGCTTATCAAACCAAAGAAAAATTATACCAAGACCACCTTCTCCAAACATTGGATGAAAAAATATCCAAATTTACTTCCAGAGGCAGGCGTCAATAGACCTGAGCAAGTTTTTGTAAGTGATATTACCTTCGTTAAAAGTAAGCAACGCACACACTACCTTTCTTTAGTAACTGATGCATATAGTCGTAAAATTATGGGATATCACCTTAGTGATGATATGAATACAGAAAGTGTAGCAGAAGCTCTGAAGATGGCTGTCAAACAACGTTCCACTGCTCAAACATTGATACACCATTCAGACAGAGGCCTTCAGTATTGTTCCTCCACTTACCAGAAACTACTAAAGAAAAATCATATCCAGCCTTCAATGACGGATGGTTATAATTGTTATCAAAATGCACTGGCCGAAAGAATGAATGGAATTTTAAAACAGGAATTTTTAGTATATAAATGTAACACAACCAAAGAATTACAAAAAATAGTAAAAGAATCAATAAGTATTTACAATAATGAACGCCCACATTTGAGCTTAAATATGAAAACACCTAATTTTATACATGAAAAAACGGTGAGAAAACTTCATCACCGTTTTATTTAATCTTCTTTAAAAACCGTCAACTTATTTTAGGACGGGTTAGTTTAACCACCTGGCTGCGTCCTTGGCATAATAGGTGAGGATCAGGTCGGCACCGGCACGTTTGATGGATGTAAGTATCTCCATCGCCACCTTCTGCTCATCGATCCAGCCCAGCTTAGCGGCAGCTTTCACCATGGAAAACTCCCCGCTCACATTATATGCTGCCACCGGAAGATTTATCTGTGTTTTCACCTTATGAATGATATCAAGATAGGAGAGTGCAGGCTTCACCATGATGATGTCTGCCCCTTCGTTAATGTCAAGTTCAACCTCATACATCGCTTCACGACTATTCGCAGGATCCATCTGGTAGGCACGCCGGTCACCAAATTGAGGTGTCGACTCGGCCGCTTCCCTGAAAGGGCCATAGAATCCCGAGGCATATTTGGCAGCATAGCTCATGATTGGGATGTTTTCAAAGTTATTATCATCCAGGCCTTTTCTGATGGCTCCGACCATGCCGTCCATCATCCCTGACGGGGCGACCATATCTGCTCCCGCCTTCGCATGTGTAACAACCTGATCAGAGAGCATTTGCAGTGTAGTGTCATTGTCAACGTTTCCCTCAACAATGGCTCCGCAGTGCCCATGATCTGTATACTCACAAAAGCATACATCTGTGATCACATACATTTCAGGTACCGCTTCTTTCACGGCCATTACCGCCCTTTGAATAATGCCATGTTCGTTCACCGCATCACTTCCTGTTGCATCCTTTTGATCCGGGATGCCAAATAATATAATAGACTGGATGCCCAGTTTATAAACTTCCCGGACCTCTTTGATCAGAAGATCAATGGATAGCTGATCATTGCCCGGCATGGAACTGATCGGATTTTTTATGTTTTTCCCTTCAACAACAAATAAAGGTAATATCAGATCATTTACAGAAAGGTTGGTTTCTCTAACCAGATCCCTGATGGCATCGTTTCTGCGTAATCTTCTTGGTCGATAATAAGGTGTAAACATGATTTAAAAAATTAAACGGTTCGTGAAAATTGTGGTTTGTCCTTTTCTTTCTTCATTAAATGATAATCGAATTTCATGGCAATATTCCGTATCAGGAGTCTTCCTGCATTGGTAACGCTTATCTGCTCATCTTCCAGTTCAACAAGGCCATCCTGCTGCAGTGAATCCAGGTTATCAAGGGCCTCACTAAAATAAGAGTCAAACTTTATATTGAATTTCTTTTCTACCCTGTCTTTTTTAAGTCTGAAATTACACATTAGATCGGTGATGACTTCCCTTCTGATAATATCATCCTGTGTTAAAATAATCCCCCGGTATATGGGTAGCTTATCCTGATCAATCAGATCATAATATTCTTTCAATGTTTTAACATTCTGCATATAGGTATCCGAAAGCATGGCGATGCCGGTAATGCCAAGTGCAAATAGATTGATGCCGGCATGTGTGGAATAACCCTGGAAATTCCTGTACAGTGTTCCATTTTCCATGGCGATGGTCAGCTCATCATCCGGTTTCGCAAAGTGGTCCATCCCAATATACGTATAGCCTGCATCTGAGAGTTTATCGATGCTGAGCTTAAGCAATTGCAGCTTTTCTTCCCTGGGCGGGATCCATTCTTCTTTTATCAGCCTTTGGTGTTTGATCATTTTTGGTAAATGGGCATAGTTAAAGACAGCGAAACGATCCGGATCCATGGACAATACCATATCGATCGTTTTTGTAAAGGTCTCCACTTTCTGGAAGGGCAGGCCATACATAAGATCCAGGTTTATACTTTTAAAACCCAGTTCCCTTGACCATTCCACCGTCTGCCGGGTTATATCTTCCGGCTGGATACGGTTTACAGTTTTCTGGACTTCCGGATCAAAATCCTGGACACCCATACTGCAGCGGTTGAATCCCATATCCCGCAGTGCCTTCATATGGTCAAATGTCAATTCTCTGGGATCGATCTCAACACCTACTTCGGCTTCTTCCCTGAAATCGAAATGATCATGAATGATTTGACCTAGCCGACGGATCTGTTTTGGACTAAGATGCGTAGGCGTTCCGCCACCCCAATGCAATTGTATGATCTTTCGGTCAGGATCAATATGCTGTTTTAACAGCTTAATCTCCTTTTCGATATAATCTATATACCTGTCTATCTTATCGAAATTACGGGTCACCATCATATTGCAGCCGCAGAAATAACACAGTGTATCGCAGAAGGGAAGATGAAAATACAGGGAAAGATCCCTTTTTTCAATCGTATCGTTGTCCTTTTCGATATGCTGAATGTATTCCTTATATCCTATATTTTCGTGAAAATAGGGTGCAGTAGGATAGCTCGTATACCTGGGTCCAGGCTGATCATATTTTTTGAGCAGGTCCAGATTTACCGATATTTTATCTTGAAATTTCATATTGTTTCACATTTTATGGTATGCGCAAAGCCTCAGCTATGCAACTCAGTACTTATCTCCCTGACAGCATCAACCAGTTGATATACGTTATCCACTGGTATATCGGGGAGGATACCATGCCCAAGGTTGAACACATGTCCGCTTTCACCTCCAAATACATCAAGCACTCTTTTCACCTCTTTTCTAATGATATCATGACTGCCATAGAGTGTTGTTGGATCAAGGTTTCCCTGTAGCGCGAATTTATGTCCCAGCAGATTTTTAGCTTCCTGAAGGTCGGTCATCCAGTCAATTCCGATCATGGAAGCCTCACTGTCAATCAGTTGTTTTGCCAGTTCAATGCCTCCCTTACTGAATAAAGTAACAGGAACATCATATTTTTTTAGTTCAGCAGCTATTTTCTTCATATACTGAGCCGAAAAAGTTTCATACAAGTGCACTGGTAATATCCCGCCCCAGGTATCGAAAAGCTGTACAGCCTGGACCCCGGCCTCGATCTGCATGGCCAGATAACGGCTGACCGCTTCTGACAGGATTTCCAGCAGGGCACTGAGCCTTTCGGGTTCATGATACAGCATTTTCTTTATAAACTTAAAATTTCTTGTAGGTTTTCCTTCGATCATGTAGGTCGCTAAAGTAAAAGGAGAACCACTGAAACCAATCAAAGGAGTTTTCCCATTCAGTGCAGAGGTGATCATTTTTATCGCATCCCCAACATAAGAAAGTCTTGCCTCGATATCCTGGAGATTCAAAGCCTGAATTTGTTTATCCTCAAGAATTTGTGGCGATAATTTCGGACCATGGTTTTCCAGAAATTCAAGGTTCTGACCGAGAGCTTCAGGAATAACTAGAATATCTGAGAATAAAATTGCCGCATCAAATCCAAAACGCCTGATCGGTTGAAGGGTAACTTCC
>CBDUCT010000308.1:0-4864 GCA_965365715.1 uncultured Cyclobacteriaceae bacterium
AGTTTCATCCCATATTTAAAGATAAAATCTGGGGAGGTAAAAAGATACAAAGTATCTTAAAAAAGGATTTTTCACCTTTAGATAATTGTGGTGAATCCTGGGAGATATCCGGTGTGCCTGATAGTGAATCCAAAATAAAAAATGGTCAGTTATCCGGGCAAACGCTTAACCAGGTTATCAAGGAATACAAAGGGCGCCTGCTTGGTAATAGAGTTTATGAAAAATTTGAAAATCAATTCCCGCTGTTAATAAAATTTATAGATGCAAATGACGACCTTTCGATACAGGTACACCCGGAGGATGAGCTAGCCTGGAAGCGGCACAAGTCTTTCGGCAAAACAGAAATGTGGTATATTATTCAGGCAGATGAAAACGCTGAATTGATTGCCGGATTTAATAAGGAGATGAATAAAAACCTCTATATGGATCATTTCCATAATGGCACTCTTATCGATGTATTAAACAGGGAAAAGGTTAAAGCGGGAGATGTATTTTTCATCCCGGCAGGCAGGATTCATACCATTGGCAAAGGGCTTTTGCTGGCCGAAATACAACAATCCTCAGATGTTACCTATAGAATATTTGATTTCGACCGAAAAGACAGTAATGGTAATACACGGGAACTTCATATTGATGAGGCGCTTGATGCTATTGATTATAATTTTTATCCAGAATATAAGTCAAAATATGATGAAAAAAAAGATCAGCCAGTTGAGCTCGTAAGATCAACCTATTTCACGACCAACAAGCTCTCCCTTCAATCGAAAATAAACAGAGATCTAAAAAGTTGTGATTCCTTTGTAAACTATATTTGTCTGGATGGCCAGGGTAATATTGAACATAATGATTTCAAAACACGTATTGGTATGGGTGAGGTAGTGTTAATACCAGCGGAAATAGCTCAGTATTCATTGAATCCCGTGGGTCAAATGAAATTATTAGAAACCTATATTTCAAAAGATTAATTTGAACCAAGCAAAAAACAATATTGTCAAGTTTCAGAATTTAGGGCTTATTGATTACAAAGAAGCCTGGGATTACCAGGAGAAGATATTTGATGAAATAATCCAGGAAAAACTTCTGAACCGTGAGCGGCCGGATGGGGAACATTCCTTAACCTCTAATTACCTTTTGTTCTGTCAGCACCCCCATGTCTATACCCTGGGTAAAAGTGGTGACGCCGCTAACCTGTTAATCCATGAAGATGAACTAAAAAAAAGAGGAGCTTCCTTCTACCATATAAACAGGGGGGGTGATATAACCTATCATGGGCCTGGACAGATCGTTGGGTATCCTATAATAGACCTGGATAATTTTACAACTGATATTCATAAATACCTCCGTTACCTAGAAGAATCAATTATACTTACCTTGCAGGAGTTTGGAATCATTGGAGGAAGAATACCAGGGCTGACAGGTGTATGGCTTGATGCTGAAAATAAGGCAAAGGCCAGAAAAATATGTGCCATAGGTGTAAAAACCAGCCGCTGGGTGACTATGCATGGCTTCGCGCTGAATGTAAATACCGACCTCAATTACTTCAATTATATAGTCCCGTGTGGCATCGATGATAAAGCGGTCACATCTATATCAAAGGAATTGAACAGAGATATTAAAATTTCCTCTGTGGAGGATAAGATAAAACACAATATGGAGAAAGTGTTTGAGATGGAGCTTGTCGATCTCTAGAATCTGATTTCAGATTCTTAATATTCTTGGTTAGGGAGCACTTGAAAAAAAAAGTTTATGGTCACTTTCTGATCAATTTTCAAAAGACCCCTAGTTATTGTTTTTCCTGTTGTTTTGATATAAAAGTTGTCCCCTTCTATTCCATTCTCTGAATACATAAGGATTAAAACGTGCCTCATACGGATCGCTTTTATACTGAATTTGCTTTTTGGCTCGTAGTTTAATATCAAAATACTCGGTCCAGCGTCCGATTTTTTCACCGTATTTGTACTGGCCTTTGACAGCTATTTCACCATTTTCATGAAAAAAATAATAATCACCTTCCACCTCGCCATAAACTACGGGTATTACTTCCTTTAATTTCTTTCTATTATCATCATAGAACTTAACTAAAGATTCCTTAGGCCATCCTTTGTAAAACTTTTTCTTATCCACCAGAATATCATTTTTATCAAGCCGTACCCATCTTCCGTGCTTGGTTCCCACATAATATATGCCTTCCTCAACCAATTGCCCACCCCGGATTTTCGAATAAGGTCCATGCAATATCCTGCCGTATTTTTTGTCAATCGTGCCGGTATTACGGATTTTTTTTCTTCTAAAGTCAAACCAGTAAATATCCGGGACATAACTATCCGGTTCAACCCATTCCTTCAGATAATGAAAGATCTCTACTGTAGTATTATCGCCATATCCGACACGCGTGAAACCCTTCTTAGTCTTAATCCCGTAAAACACATTTTTCTTAGGTTTCTTCTTTTTCCTCTGCGTTTCTTCCTCTTCCTCTTCCTCCAGATCAATTGTGATAGGCTGTGATCGCTCAATAATGAATTCTATAGGTTCAGCATCAGACTGCACTTCCTGTGCGATCAGGAAATTGGATCCAGAAGATATAAATAACCAAATAATGTATGGCAAGTACCTCTTCATATCAATTTACTCAACGAAAGCTAATAACAAATATTTCACGAATTTAATAAGATAAAATCGTAGTTTCAATGATGTTGCAACAATCATCCAGTTGTTCTTCAGTCATGACAAGAGGTGGTGCAAACCGTATAATATTTCCATGCGTAGGTTTCGCCAGTAAACCATTGTCCTTAAGACTGAGACATATATTCCAGGCTGTATCACTATCTGGAGAATCATTAATTTCTATCGCATTTAACAGCCCTCGACCGCGAACTAATTTAAAGATATCACTCTTCTCTGCAAGTATATTCATTCTCTCCCGGAAGATATGTCCCAATTTTCTGGCATTCTGGGCCAGCTTCTCATTCCTTAAAATTTCAAGCGCTTCAATAGCCACCATGCTGCCAAGGGGATTACCACCGTATGTTGATCCATGCTGCCCTGGTTTAATAACATCCATTATTTCTGAATCTGTCAGGACAGCCGAGACTGGATACATCCCTCCTGACAAGGCTTTTCCAAGAATCAAAATATCCGGTTTTAAATAAGTATCCTGCCTTTCACAATCTCCCTGGCAGTTACACTTACCGCATACCGCGAGTAAGCTACCAGTCCTGGCGAGACCTGTTTGAATCTCATCAGCAATGAACAGGACATTATTTGTTTTACATAAATTGTAAGCATTATTTAAATAATCATCCGAAGGGACGATCACCCCGGCTTCTCCCTGAATTGGCTCCACCAGGAATCCTGCTACGGATTCATCCTCTATAACCTCCTGAAGCGACCCTATGTCATTATAGGGAATACGTTTAAAGCCCGGTGTGTAAGGCCCAAACTGATTATGTGCTTCCGGATCATTGGAAAAAGAAATGATGGTTGTAGTCCTGCCATGGAAATTATTATCACAGACTATTATGCTCGCTTTACCTTCTTCAATCCCTTTCTTCTCATACGCCCATTTTCTGCAAATCTTTATGGCTGTTTCAACTGCCTCAGCACCGGTATTCATAGGCAAGACCTTATCATAACCAAAATATTCTGTGATATATTTTTCATAAATCCCAAGAACATCATTATAAAAAGCCCTGGAGGTAAGGGTAAGTTTCTTAGACTGATCTATTAGGGTGTCAACAATCTTCGGATGACAATGTCCCTGATTAACAGCACTGTAGGAAGATAAAAAATCATAATAGCGATTCCCTTCAACATCCCATACATAAACCCCTTCACCTCTGGATATCACCACAGGGATTGGATGATAATTATGCGCGCCATATTTGTTCTCGAGATGTATGCCCTCGGCAGATGAATTAAGACTTCTTGTCATTTTAAATACTTTTTAATATATATTTTAGATATAGTTTGTAAATATGGTAAAAATAAGAAAATGATTTTTAGGAATTCAGGTTTTGAATATAAGAAAAGGGCTAAGAATCAAACATTTTCAATAGTTTACCACTGTATATTTATATTTTTATTTGTTTTGATTTTTAGAAAAAAAGACCCACCTTTGCAGACCAATTTAAAAGCAATCTAAAGAAAGATGTCAAAAGTTTGTCAGGTATCAGGAAAAAGGCCAAGGGTTGGAAACAATGTTTCCCACTCTAACATTAAGACAAAGCGTAAATTCTATCCGAATTTACAAAAGAAGCGCTTTTATTTAGCTGAGGAAGATAGATGGATCACTTTAAAAGTCTCTGTATCAACCCTCAGGACCATCAACAAAAACGGCTTGTCTGCTGTATTGAAGAAGGCTGCAGAAAAGGGTACTCTTGTATTGAAGTAAATAATTAGTAACAATGGCTAAAAAAGGTAACAGAGTTCAGGTAATTTTGGAATGTACGGAACACAAAAATTCCGGACAGCCTGGTACATCGAGGTATATAACAACAAAAAACAGGAAGAATACACCTGAAAGACTCGAGTTAAAAAAATATAACCCGATCCTTAAGAAATATACTGTTCACAAAGAAATTAAGTAATCATGGCAAAGAAAGTAGTTGCTACCCTTAAAAAGGGTAAAGAATATGCTAAAATAATCAAGACTGTTAAATCTCCGAAAACAGGAGCTTATTCTTTTAAAGAAGAAATGGTACCAGTTGATATGGTTAAAGAAGCCCTAGCTTCCAAATAATTAAGATTTTCAAATATCATCAGCTTAGAGTCCCGCAATGTGGGACTTTTTTATTATTTTTCAGGTTAAATTCTACCCCATGGCCCTGTTTAAATTTCTATCTAAAGACAAAAAAGAATCCCTTGA
>CBDUCT010000309.1:0-4850 GCA_965365715.1 uncultured Cyclobacteriaceae bacterium
CCAGTCTCATATTATCCACCACCAGGAATACTGTAGGCCTGTCATTCTGAACATGAGGTAGCACTTTAGATTCGAACAACCGATGGGATAACATAGGTTTGTCCTCATCGTCCTCATCCATCCAATACTGATAATTTTCTTTAATGAACCTTGCGAAATTTGTGTTTGCCTCAAGCATCTGCATATTGAGGATCTCAGTCATCTCCTTATTCTGGGTGGCTTCAAATTCGAGTTCCCAGTAAACCAGTTTTTTGTATATATCCGCCCATTCTTTGTGATCTAGATGACCATTCACTGCCATACTGATCTTCTGAAATTCCTGCTGATAATCCAGATTTACTTTTTCATTGACCAGCCTTTTATTGTCGAGGATTTTTTTAACACTAAGGAGGATCTGGTTGGGATTTAATGGTTTTATTAAATAATCTGCAATTTTTGATGCTATTGCCTCTTCCATAATATGCTCTTCTTCACTTTTGGTGATCATCACAACTGGCAAACTTGGTTTCATGGATTTTATGTGTGTTAGCGTTTCTAATCCTGACATGCCCGGCATATTTTCATCCAGGAATACAATGTCAAAATTAGTCGATTCACAATGTTCAAGAGCATCAGATCCACTGTTTACGGGGGTGACGTCATACCCTTTTTTATCGAGAAACATTATATGTGGTTTCAATAGATCAATTTCATCATCCGCCCATAAAATAGTATATCTTTGCATAATTATCTGAATATTGAATTCCTTACTATGTTTATGTACGGAATTCCAAATACTTTAAGTTTGAATAAGAGAAAAATTATTAATGATCCAATTTACGGATTTATTAGAATTCCAGACGGAATTATTTTTAGAATTATTGAACATCCGTATTTTCAGCGCTTAAGAAGGATCAATCAGCTTGGTTTAACGGACTTCGTATATCCGGGTGCTACCCATACCCGCTTCCATCATGCCATAGGTTCTATGCATTTAATGGACACGGCGCTGACAAGTTTAAGGAACAAGGGAATAGATATCAGCGATGAGGAATTTGAAAGTGCATTGATCACTATCTTATTACATGATATTGGACATGGCCCTTTTTCACATGCCCTTGAATTCAGCCTGATCAGGGGAATAGAGCATGAAAAGATTTCAGCATTGATTATGGAGCTCTTCAACCTGGAAATGGACAATAAGCTTGATCTCTCTTTGAAAATATTCCAGGGCACTTACCACAAGAAATTTTTAAGTCAACTTGTAGCAAGCCAGCTGGATGTTGACCGGCTGGATTATTTGAACAGGGATAGTTTCTTTACTGGTGTTAGTGAAGGGAAGATAGGATTTGAAAGAATTTTAAAAATGCTGAATGTTCGGGATGATGAGATCGTTGTTGAGGAAAAAGCCATATACAGTATAGAAAATTTCCTCAGTTCCAGGCGTCTGATGTATTGGCAGGTTTACCTTCATAAAACAACAGTAGCAGCTGAAAATCTGTTAATCAATGTAATAAAAAGGGCCAAGTGGCTTGCTGGTAAAGGAAAGCTTGCTGCCAGGAATAAGGCCCTGCAGTTATTCCTGCTTAATGAATATTCTCTAAAGGATTTCCAGGAAGACAAAGATGTTCTTATGGCATTTTTATCGCTGGACGATTATGACCTGTGGGGCGCCATTAAGATATGGGTGGATCATGATGACCTGGTGCTCTCTGAATTATGCAGGATGCTTGTTGAGCGCAACCTCTTTAAGATTGACATATTTAATAAGCCGGTTCCAAAGAGTAAGGTTGATGCACTCAGAAAGGACTTCATTGAAAGGTTTCCTATTTCAAAAAAAGATGCTTCATATTTCATAAATGATGGGAAATTAAGCAATTCAGCCTATGAACTGGGTAATTCAAATATCAATGTATTGATGAAAAACGGCGATATTGTAGATATCGCTTCGGCTTCTGATTTACCCAATATTAAGGCACTGAGCAAAATTGTCAATAAATATTATCTATGCTTTCCCAAAAGTGTATCTTTGTGAATCTTTTGATCAATCATGAAATTTCCGATACAACAAATAGCCGGTTTATTAAAAGGAGAAATAGTAGGTGATGATACCATAGTCATCGATAATTTGAGTACCCTTGAAAATGCGAAAGAGGGATGCATTTCCTTCCTGTCAAATCCAAAATATGAAAATTTCATATATCAAACGAAGGCCTCTGCAGTCATTGTAAATAATGATTTCAAGCCTAGCAGGGAAATCAAGCCTGCTTTGATAAGAGTGAAAGATCCATACCTGGCCTTTTCAATCTTACTTGAAGAATATGATAAAATGATAAGTTATCTTAAAGTAGGAGTGGAAGAACCCAGCTTTATCGGAAAGGGAAGTGTGACCGGAGAGGAAATTTACAGGGGGGCTTTTTCTTATATCGGCGAAAATGTTAAAATCGGGAAAAATGTTAAGATATATCCACATGTGTATGTAGGAGATGGAGTAAAGATAGGGGATAATACAATTCTTAATCCCGGAGTGAAGATCTATTCAAATGTAAAGATCGGCAATAATTGTCATATTCATGCAGGTGCCATCATAGGAAGCGATGGATTTGGATTCGCACCACAAAAAGACGGCACATACAAAAAGATCCCGCAACTTGGAAATGTGATCCTGGAAGATAACGTTGATATTGGTGCAAATACAGTTGTGGATTGCGCCACATTGGAATCGACTATAATAAAGGCCGGTGCAAAGCTTGATAACCTGATACAAATAGCTCATAATGTGGTAATTGGAGAAAATACAGTGATAGCTGGCCAGGCAGGGATCTCCGGATCTACAAAAATTGGGAAAAATTGCGTTTTAGCTGGACAGGTAGGCATATCGGGTCATGTTGATATTGCCGATAAGGTCACTATTGGCGCTCAGGCAGGCATTACAAAATCTATTCCAATAGAAGGACAGATCGTTTTGGGAAGTCCTGCCATTCCCGTAGGAGATTTCAGGCGTGTCTTTACTGTATTCAAGAAGTTACCCGAACTCCAGGAGAAGATCTTAAAGTTGGAAGAAAGCGTCAGAAATTTCCAGGAGGGATAATAGAAACTGGCTTTCTTAATATGTATGATCTTCCCTGAAAACCCAATGCTTTAAATCCAGGAAATCATTATTCATTTTGCTTTCGATTAATGTCAGTAAATCCTGTTTTCAGAATAATTACTGGAGTTAGAATTTATGGAATATATTTCCTGTTATGATCTGATTTTTAAGAAGTATTGTACAAGATGTGGCGCAAAAGTTAGAAAAATCGTATACTTGCAGGTTGATAATTTAAATTCAATTTTCAGGTGCCCGTTAAGAGTTTAAAAAACGCTGAGAAAGATCAAATAAATTTGAATTTGAATAGACTAAAATAGATTAAGAAGCAATCTATCGACTGCTAAACTAGTAATTCCATTAGACCAAAGATTTATGAATATTAAACAGCACACCATTAAGAAGCCGGTGACCATTGAGGGCGTTGGTCTTCATACGGGTGTAAATGCTAAAATGACCTTTCTTCCTGCCAAGCCAAATCATGGCATAAAATTTCAAAGGGTTGATATTGAAGGGAATCCAATTATTGAAGCGGATGTAGATAATGTAGTAGATCTGTCAAGAGGGACAACTCTTGAAAAAGAAGGTGCTAAGGTAGCTACTGTTGAACATACTATGGCAGCACTTGTAGGCATGCAGGTTGACAATGTACTTATTCAACTTGATGGTCCTGAAATACCCATCATGGATGGCAGTTCCAAGATGTTTGTAGATGCCCTGGAAAGTGTTGGATTCGAGGAACAAAATGCATTACGAAATTTCTTTGAGGTCAGGGAGCCTATATTTTACAGAGATAGTGCACATGATGTAGAAATAGCTGCATTACCTCTGGATGATTACCGGGTTACTGTAATGATTGACTACAATTCACCAGTCTTAGGTAGTCAGCATGCCAATATTACCGACCTCCATCAATTTTCAAAAGAAATTGCTTCATGCAGGACCTTCTGCTTTTTGCATGAACTTGAAATGTTATATAAAAATAACCTGATTAAAGGAGGAGATCTGAATAATGCAATTGTTGTAGTTGACCGGGTGGTTGAAGACAATGAATTGGATTATCTTGCTCAATTATTTAACAAGCCTAAAGTAGAGGTTAAAAAGGAAGGTATCCTGAATAATGTTGAATTAAGATATCGAAACGAGCCGGCCAGGCATAAATTGCTGGATGTAATGGGTGATCTTGCTTTAGCCGGCCGTCCAATTAAAGCCCAGATCCTTGCTGCGCGACCCGGTCATGCCTCTAATGTGGCTTTTGCCAGGAAGTTAAAGAAGGAAATGAGTGATCCGAAGTCTATTAATATCCCGCCTTACAATCCGAAATTACCTCCTGTTATGGATATCAATCAGATCAGGGAAACGCTTCCTCACAGAGCTCCCTTTTTATTGGTTGATAAGATCATACACCTTGATGAGACCACTGTTGCCGGGATAAAGAATGTGACTTATAACGAACCCTTCTTTCAGGGACATTTTCCGGGAAATCCGGTGATGCCGGGCGTATTGATTGTTGAAGCCCTGGCTCAGACAGGTGGGATCTTAGCCCTTAATGCATTGGGAGATCCAAAGGACTATTGGACATATTTCATGAAAATTGAAGATTGCCGGTTCAGAAAGATGGTACTCCCCGGGGATCAGTTAATTTTGAAATGTGAACTTCTTGAACCAATAAGAAGGGGAATTGCCCGAATGAAATCACAAGCATTTGTAGGTAATACTATTGTATTAGTATCATTAATGTCTGCAAGTATTGGGAAAAAGAACAAATTATCCAGCCATTATC
>CBDUCT010000310.1:0-4846 GCA_965365715.1 uncultured Cyclobacteriaceae bacterium
TTTCCTCCTTCAACCTTTACCATGAATTCCGGATATTCCCACCATGCACTGATATAATCATGTTCACTGAGTCTTCCCGGAAGGTATTTACTTTTGATTTGAACAGGTTTTCCAAACAGGAAATTTACAAAGTCAATATCATGAATTAACAGATCGAACAAGGCCCCCCCGGAGGACCCGAAGGCAGATTGCTTTTGTGCCCATTCTCCCCACAAGGGCACGCCGGAGAATCTGGTCAATGATAAGAATTTAAGCTTACCATAGGCTTCATCTTCTATCAGGGATTCTAATTTTTGATATGGGGGCATGAATCTCAATACGTGGGCTACCATCAGGATCAGATCTTTTTCATTCGCACGGCGGATCATTTCCTTACATTCATCCAAATCCAGGCTGAATGGCTTTTCAAGAAGAACATGCTTTCCGGCATTTAGTGCCTCCATGGTGACTTGATAATGAAGGTTGGTGTGCACGCATACATGTACGGTATCGAAATCCTCTCTCTTGAGACACTCGGTAAGCGTTCGGTATTTATTTACTTTACGGATTTTTTTGGGATCGATATCACCCGTTGCGAAATTACCTTCAGGCTGCTCCAATTTACTTTCGATGCTCTCAATGTCTTTATCGATAATGGCCACCAGTTCGAGATCCCGGTTCTTAAGAATATTAAGGGAATGGGTCATGCCCATGAACCCAAATCCCACGACAACTACCTTTTTCATAAGGGAAAAATTATTTGCTTATTATACAAATGTAATTGCTGTCATGCAAAGTAAGCCTGCAAAAAATTCATTTCTAATAAAGATAATGGGATAGACCAAGGCCCTTACAAATACAGGTTTGATTGATGATGACCTGAAAAATTTAATCTGAGAATTAAGATAAGCGGATCAGATTACGACAATACCATTAAGTAACTCCTCACAATCATTCACATACGTGTCCAGCAGGTTTTGTGATGCATATGTAACAAATTGGATCTAACCAGAATCCAAGATTTACCCTGGAACTTTTTAAGAGGAAAGAGGCATTCTTGGGGCTTTTAAAGGCCTTCTTACTTTCAGGGATTTCCTTAAACTCAGATTCTGAATCCAGGTAATTCCAGGTCCCATCGGGCTAAAGTACCACTTCTTCGCCTGGTTCGGTAACAGCTTTTCCCTGGACTATCTGCCATCCGTTTTCAAATTTGTGAAAAAATTGTCCAACAACAATCATGAAGAATTTCCTGATTTTCCTTGGTTTGCATTTTATCTTTTAATTCTACTCTACACTAAGCAGCTTCATCAGATAAGAAATTACGAAACATTTGATTTTTCAACCAAGGTATGTTCTTAGAGCTTTGCTCCGGAAATTCTGCCGGAGTCGTCGTGTAGCTTTCTCTTTAATCTGGCGAACTCGCTCTCTGGTAAGGTGAAATTTCTGTCCTATCTCTTCAAGGGTCATTGTACTCTCTCCATTTAATCCAAAATATAATGAAATAACATCCGATTCCCGTGATGTGAGGGTGTCAAGAGCACGTTGAACCTCACCACATAAGGAATCATTCATCAATTCTGAGTCGGGTGCTTTATGATCGTTTTCCAGCACGTCCAGGAGGCTATTTTCTTCACCGTAAGCAAAAGGTGCATCTACTGAGACCTGTTTCCCTGAAATTTTCATATCGTGTAATACTTCATCAGAACCTACGTTAAGTACTTCCGCCAATTCTTCAGCTGTAGGATCACGCTGATATTTTTGTTCCAGGATTGAAAACGCCTTAAATATTTTATTGAGTGAACCAACACGATTCAGAGGAAGTCGGACAATCCGGGATTGTTCTGCCAATGCTTGCATGATGGATTGACGAATCCACCAAACCGCATACGAAATGAATTTAAATCCACGTGTTTCGTCAAACCTGGAAGCGGCTCTAATCAAACCCGTATTCCCTTCATTAATGAGATCACCAAGAGAAATGCCTTTATGCTGGTATTGTTTCGCAACTGAAACAACAAACCGCAGATTTGATTTGGTCAATTTTTCAAGTGCCAATTGGTCACCTTCGCGAATTCTTTTTGCCAGTATCACTTCCTCGTTGGCCGATATCAATTCAACCTTGCCAATCTCCTGCAAATATTTGTCAAGGGATTGACTTTCTCGATTCGTGATCTGTCTTACAATTTTTAACTGTCTCATATATATTGACCTCTTCCTTTTACTATCGGCGTTATACTTGTTTTCGAAGAACGACGGTCCGCTTACAAATAAACTATTTAAGGAAAGAGTCCTTCAGAATTCAAATTAGCTATTGGCGAAATATCTATGAACATTATATTAATTATACTTATTGTAAAACTGATCAATTCGTAGGTTAATATTATCTTAAACCAATAGGTCACTATTTTTATAATGAGATGTATTTGAATTTCTCTTGTCGCAAAGATTGATTATTGAGCTTCCCTTTTACCCATGCCTGATTATTACAGTATATTCAATATTTTTGGTGAGTATTATGGAAACGGGTTGATGTTTTTGTTCAGTCATCGTCGATTAAGGTAATCCTTTTGGACAAGATATGCAATAATTCAGGTGAAGAAGGAGAATGCTTTTCTTCGGTATACTTCATTATTTCTTCATGTTTAATGGCACAACCTATTACAATAGCCTAATTATTGTCAGACTATTGGGCTTCTGATTTAAACTATCTTGCTTGGTATAATTTTTTAAAAATTCATATTTTTACTTTTGCCAAAATCTTCAATTCAATAACTAATTCAAGTTTATTGAAAATATACATCAAAAATATGGTTTGCATTCGATGCCAGATCGTAGTGAAGTCTGAATTGGAAAAGCTCGGTCTACTTTATAGAAATGTAAAAATTGGAGAGGCTGATGTTATTGGGAATATCTTGCCGGAACAATTGGAACAATTGGATGTCGCATTGAGAAAATCCGGGCTTCTTGTAATGGACAGTAAAAAAAGTGTACTTGTTGAAAAAATAAAGACGGCGATTATCGAATTGGTGCACTATTCGGAAGAGCAAATAAAGGTGAACCTTTCAGATTATTTAAGTGAAAAACTCAATTACGATTATACGTACCTTGCCAATCTTTTTTCAGAAGTGAAAGGAATCACCATTGAAAAGTTTTACCTGACCCATAAAATTGAAAAGGTTAAAGAACTGATTGTTTATGATGAGCTCAATCTTTCGGAAATAGCCTATAAAATGCATTACAGTAGTGTTGCACATCTTTCAAATCAGTTTAAGAAATATACAGGCCTCACACCAACCCATTTTAAAAAGCTTAAAAACAAACGCCGCGAAACACTCGAAGATGTGTGAATAATGTAAATATTCATAAGAATAGTGTAATACATTCCATAACCCAAATCCCGAAATTTACAGTGTTATTTTGATGCTGTAAATTCCATTCTACGAAATGGGGATAGTGCTTACATCGGATAACACATTAAAAGAAAAGAATAAAAATGAATGTTTTATTGGTTTATCCAAAATGCCCCGAATCTTTCTGGAGTTTTACACATGCCTTGAAATTTATTTCGAAAAAAGCCGCGGTTCCTCCACTCGGTTTAATTACGGTGTCGGCAATGCTACCGGATAAATGGCAGAAAAAGCTGGTGGATTTGAATATATTTCCACTTTGTTCAAATGATATTCAGTGGGCTGATTATGTTTTTATCAGCGCTATGTATATTCAAAAGGAATCGGTAAACCAGGTAATTGTTGAAAGTAAAAAATGGAACAAAAAAATAGTTGCAGGAGGTCCGCTTTTCACCCAGGAACATGCAAATTATCCGGATATAGATCATTTTATTCTAAATGAAGCTGAGATAACCATGCCCCTTTTTCTGGCTGATTTAAGTACTGGACAACCGCAAAGGATTTATGCGACAGATGAATTTGCTGATCTGACTCAAACACCGGTTCCTGATTATCATTTATTATCAATGAAGGACTATGCTTCTATGAATTTGCAGGTTACTCGCGGATGTCCCTATTCATGCGATTTCTGTGAAATTACCTCCTTACTGGGGCACAAGGTAAGGATAAAGAGTACGGATCAAATTTTACAGGAACTTGAAACACTTTATGATCTTCACTGGCGCGGATCTGTATCAATTGTTGACGATAATTTTATTGGAAACAGAAAAAGATCTAAAACCAGTTTGCTGCCGGCAATGAGAAAATGGATGCAAGAACATAATAATCCATTTAAATTCAGTGCCCAGACTACTATAAATCTTGCCGATGACGAGAAACTAATGTCTATGCTGGTAGAAACCGGATTCAGCTCCACATTTATCGGCATTGAGACCCCTGACGAAAGGTCTTTACAGTATTGCAATAAAGTACAAAACAAAAACCGTGATTTACTGGATAGTGTTAAAAAAATACAACAAGCCGGATTACAGGTCTCAGGAGGTTTTATTGTTGGTTTCGACAGCGATACACCATCGGTTTTTCAGCGCCAAATCGATTTTATTCAGCAGAGTGGAATTGTTTCGGCCATGGTTGGATTATTAAATGCACCCAAAAACACCAAACTTTACAATCAGTTAAAAGCGCAAAACAGGTTGACCACTGAAGCTACCGGGAACAATACCGATTCATCCATGAATTTTATTCCTAAAATGGGCCACAAGGAATTATTGGAAGGATATACACGGATAATTCATAATATTTATTCGGTAAAACCTTATTACAAAAGGGTTAGACAGCTGTTGTCAAATTACAACCGGCTGGCTAAAAGACAAACCAAAATAAGATTCTCCCTGCTGATATCAATTATTAAATCGATTTATGTTATTGGTTTCCTCATCAAGGGGAGAACTGAATACTGG
>CBDUCT010000311.1:0-4838 GCA_965365715.1 uncultured Cyclobacteriaceae bacterium
AAAACAGGGTTGCGGGGATCGCAACCCTGACCAAAAAATTAAAACTAAAACCTATCATCCATGAATTATCTATTACTAACAATCAATAATTCATTCAAAAAGTTCCCGGATTTAAAAATTTTTTAGTTCAGAGTTGATTTTTATTGCATATATAGTAAGAAACACCATTTATTCTGGTTAGAAAATCACTTGTAGAAATGAGTGGTTTTAAGATTGCAGGAGTAGAAAGTGCAATATCCTCATGCAGTTGGATCTGCCTGGTTACATTTCCTTCACAATCATAAATAATTACGGTGTTAATAGTCTGGCTTTCCAGGTTTTCATAATAATCCTCTGTTTCAATGTATTCACCCACCAGAAAATTAAGATCATTTGACAATTCGGTCTCTTTTTCATCAGCATTAACTGACTCAGCTGACATAAAAAATATTGCAATAAAAATATATATTATGGCTTTCATGGCATATCAAAATAAAATTCTGAATGATACTATATTAATTAATGAAACAAAATTAAATATTTTAAATATATATATTACAAAATATAATGTTGTATTTTTAAAATAATATTAAATTTTTTCCTTCCCTGGGGGCTTATTTTGATCACACCATCCAAATATAATTTTGCAGTTGGAATTCCAGGAGATGAATAATATTGAGTTCTTAACTGTTACTTATGTTTCGAATTGCAAATTTTTGCTAAGGTTAATTTTGCACCTCTATCAAAAAAATATAATTATAACATACAATACGGATATTAAATAAGGAAAATACACCCATTAAAAATTTTTAATACCTTTAATATAAATGTCGAATGATAAATTCAAGTACCTGTATAATTTTACAGTATTAATTTCGCAGAATTTTGGATATTAAAATCTCTAAAAGACAGGCCTATTGGATATTGCAGTTGTTTGGATGGACTGCATGGGCAATGTTTAATATCTTTCTATTGTTTTTTGCGGATATCGCGACACTAAACCGGTCTATAGTCATCTTTATCCTTTCCGGATATTATTTAATCTCTACCCACTTTTTTCGCTATGTGGTTTTAAAGAACAATTGGCTTGAACTGTCATTGATACAATTGTTACCCAGGGTATTATTGTTCTCATTCATCCTTGGTATAAGCAATTACCTGGTTCATATTATTAGTTCTACCTTATTGGAAACCATAAATTCCGAAAGCGATCTTGATTTAATGACTATGATGGGCAACCTGATCTATTCAGTTGTTGCATACATAATCTGGGCTGCGATTTATTTTATTTTCCATTATTTTGAAAGATATAATGCTACGCTCAAATATGATGCGATTATCTATGAGATTGAATTAAATAAGCTTAAATCACAGCTTAACCCACATTTTATCTTCAATGCTCTGAACAGTATCCGGGCCCTGGTAGATGAAGATCCCCTAAAATCCAAAAGAGCTATTACCCAACTTTCCAATATCCTGAGAAACTCCCTTATAATGAATAAGCGAAAACTGATTGATTTCAGTGATGAGATCAAGACAGTGAAGGATTACCTTGCCCTCGAAGCCATACGGCTTGAAGAGCGGCTAGATGTAGATATTGATATTTCTCCAGATGTGGAATCTTGCCAGATACCCCCGCTTATGATACAGACTTTAGTCGAAAACGGGATCAAGCATGGAGTGGCTACTTTGACCGAGGGAGGACATATCAGTCTTAAGGCATGGCAGGAAGACGAGCAATTGAAAATTCAGATAAGGAATAGTGGTCAATATAAAAATGGAAACGGAATGAACAATACTGGATATGGTTTAGAAAATACAGAACAAAGATTAAGCCTAATATTTGGAAAATCCGCTTCTTTCAGAATAGGAAATGAAAATAACAAAACAGTATTAACAGAGATTAGTATTCCACAGTATTATTAAAGTACCAGGGAATTTATATATAAGAATTAACGAAATTATTATGAAAGCATTAATTATAGATGATGAAAGGCTGGCAAGAAAGGAATTAACGAATCTGTTAAAGGATCATCACGAGGTAGAGATTATTGGAGAAGCCGTAAATGTGGATGATGCTTATCAGAAAATACAGACCCTGGATCCGGATTTGCTCTTCCTGGATATTCAAATGCCTGGTAAAACAGGATTTGATCTGCTGGAAATGCTTGATAGCGTCCCTAAAGTTATTTTTACTACTGCATATGATGAGTACGCTCTGAAAGCATTTGAAGTAAATGCACTTGATTATCTATTGAAACCAATACAACCAGAGCGTCTTGCCGAAAGTATCAGGAAGTTATTTAAACAGGAGGAAGAGGAACCCATACACGACCTCCCACTTAGTGAAAGGAAGCTCGGGGCTAATGACCAGGTGTTTGTAAAAGATGGGGATAAATGTTGGTTCGTGCGTTTGTCCGAGGTCAGGCTTTTCGAATCTGACGGGAATTACATCAAAGTCTATTTTGATAATTTCAAGCCAATGATCCATAAATCTTTAAATGCACTGGATGAACGACTGGATGACAGGACATTTTTCAGGGCCAGCCGAAAGCATATAATTAATCTCCACTGGGTTGAAAAAATAGAACCCTGGTTTAACGGTGGTCTGATGGTGCAATTAAAAGGTGGGGGTCGTATAGAAGTCAGCCGCAGACAATCCTCCAAATTCAAGGAAATGATGAGTCTCTAAATCGAATTATTTCCCGGTGATCATAAAATAGCTGCGGCGTGTATCAAACCGGATCTCTTCACCTTCGACCGCGGGAACTTCCAGTTTCTGTTTTTTAACTGTGGGATATATGCGAATTACTTCATTTCCGTAGAGCATATCAACCGGCATATCGAAGTCCTTTCTTACCTTTCTCCAGGCGTATTTTAAATAAACATTTTCCTTTTTTTCTTTTATTTTAATCAATAGTTCGGGGGGATCCGGATTTTTTAAATAATATTGAAAGATCGGTTTCAGGTTATAATCGGTTCCAGAGTCCATATAATTGATTATTTCTTCACTGGTTACGGTTTCATATTTAAAATGTTGAAAAACAGACTTCAATAGGTTAAACCATACAGTATCATCATTTATGGTATTACGTATTGAATGCAGCATCCAGGAACCCTTATAGTATATATCTGTATCCATCCAATTATCATAATTCACATTCAAAGGGCCCAGCATCGCATTTCTATTCTCAATGGATGATTTTTGGTGATCAAGATATTTAATTGCCGTCTCTTTCCCATGAAAATATTCCATAAACAAAGATTCCATATAGGTGGTAAATCCTTCATGAACCCATAATTCTCCCAGATCCCTGATAGATATACAATTACCCCAGTATTCATGACCGCTCTCATGAATGATTATATAATCAAAATCAAATTCGTTGTTCTGAAAATCATTACCGTAGGCGATACAACTTTGATGCTCCATTCCATAATACGGAGTTTCCACCAGCTTATATCCATCATCATAAAAAGGATAGGAACCAAAATAATGTTCATAACACTTCAACATGGGTTGAACCTGTTTAAACTGTTGCCTGGCAATATCATGATTATAGTCCAGGACATAGTAATCCAGATCCAGCCCCCCGCCCATTCCCAAATACTGATCATGTATATGGGCAAAATGACCAATGTTCATAGTAACATTATAATTATTGATAGGGTAGCTAACCTTCCAGATCCATTTTGTATTTTCTGAATCCAGCTCAATCTTCCTGTCAAGCTTTCCATTTGATATTCCCATAAGGTGATTTGGAACCTCTAATGATATGCGCATGCTATCGGGCCTGTCAGAAAGATGGTCTTTATTTGGCCACCATAAACTGGCACCAATCCCCTGACAGCTTACACCGACCCAATCCCTGTTCAGAGAATCCCTGGACCATACGAATCCTCCATCCCAGGGAGGATATTTTGCAACTAACGGGATCCCATGATAATATACTCTGACTGAAATATGGTCCCCTTCTTTAATGATCTGTGGAAATTGAATGAAAAATGCATCTCCGATACGCTCAATTGAAAGTGAATTCCCCTTACAGACTAGGGAATCTATCACCATATTAGCAAACAGATCAAGCTGTATCTTTTCGAAATCCCTAACTGCATCCATATGAATATCGTTGGAACCGGTGATAGAGTGACTATTCAAATCTACTTTTACAGAAAGGTCATAATAGGTTACATCAAAGCATGTGCGGTATTCATTAAGGCTTCCCCTTAAGGTTTGCTGATCATTTTCATTGAAGGACTTCTGTGAGAGGACAGGAGCAGTTAAAAACCGGAGCTGTATTAGTATAAAAATGAGAAATGAAAATGCCCTGTATTTACTAATCACAGATGATCTTTATTTTCTTACCATCTCGATCAATTCGTTTTCAACATGCCAGTCCTTGGCAAGTTTAAGCATAGCGGTTGCTTCCATTTCAGTAATGTATCCCTTTTTATTGTTGGCCTGCCAGACTTGATCAAGGTATTCAAGTCTGATTGATTTCTCATAATTACCTATGGTTTCATTCAGATACTCGCGGGCTCGTTCGAAGGCTGATAGATAATCTTTGGAAATAAACTCATTAGCCCATTTCAATTCATTCTGAGCGTCGAGTTGCTTGGCAGTCTCATCCAGAATTTTCTGCTCGTCTTCATCCAGACCGTGATAGTGAAATATCACCGACTTTAATAGAAGAAGTGCCTTTTTCTCTTCGCTCGTCATTACAGGATAGTTTTACATCAAAGATAATATAATCTATACTTAATTTTGGCGCTATTATAATAAATTGTTCATAGAGCCTCAATCGTTTTCATCAATAAAAAACAAATCGCTACAAATTTTATCTGCAATAAGTATACCT
>CBDUCT010000312.1:0-4822 GCA_965365715.1 uncultured Cyclobacteriaceae bacterium
TGCTTCATATAGATTAGGCGGAGACACTAAAAAACAATCTAATACTTTCTAAATAACAATATTTATTGAAAGAAAATCGAATTGATTTAAAAATGATATTATTGTCGGATTACTTTTCGGGTATAAACGTTACTAACATCACCACTTTCCACATACATCCTGATAAGGTAAATTCCCCGGCCCTGTATACCTTTCCCATCCATCGAATTCCAGGTAACAGTATAATATCCGGGATCATAGCTTTCATTAGTCAGTTGTTTGACTAAATTTCCTGTTATATCATAAACGGATATATTCACATTATAATTGGATCTGTTATCAGGCAAGGTAAAAGGTATGTTTAGCTCATTTCCGAAAGGATTCGGATATCCCTGCCCCAGGGTCAGTACCTCAGGTTTTAATTCATCATTTACAAAAGAATCATCACCAAATATGATCCTGAATTGATCATTTCCGGAAGCATTAAAAGTATATGATTTTACCTCCTTCATATCAACCAGTTTTTCAATCCCTTTATGATTAAGGATTAAATTGAATTCGTTATCACCAAAATGTCTGTTATCCCAACTGATGGTTAAAGTCTGTGCCCCGGCAAAACTTTTAACCTCAAAATCCCAGATATATCTATCAGTGGTTTGAATTACATCAAAACTGAATTTATTATACATCTCTTCCGGATGATTAAAAGCCAATTCGAATGGAATAATTTCTTTTGGGACTGGTAAAAGCACCTCATCATGCCTGTCTTTACCCTCAATTGCTTCCGGGTGCATCCCAATACCAGACAGGTTGTGTGAAACTGTTCCATTTGAAACTTTCAGACCGGTTATCCAGCTGTTCTCGCTAAGCGCATTCCGTTTTTCAGAATCTATATAGTGACGTAATCTTGCATTCCGTACAATTTCAGGTTTTACATTCACAGTGACAGGTTGAACACCTTCGAGGAAAACAAAACCTCCCCTGTACCGTGGGATAATCCTCCCTTCAGAGAGGGAGTCACTGTTAAAAAGTTTAACTCTACCAATATTTAGGTTCTGGTTATCAATAATCACAGCATCCCAATTGATATCCATATCAAATGGGTTTCCGATCTGGTTCCATCCCGGATTTAGGTCAATCTGGAATCCAGTTACACTATCTACGTCAACGGTTCGGCCTTCCCCTGTAGTTATATTAGTTGGTTCACGTACAATGAGCCAATAGCCCAAACCCGGATCGATATTAGTAAAACCCTTTTTATATTCATTGGTAGTGCCATCATTGTAATGAAATAATCTCCAGTATTTAACATCATATTCATCAAGTTCATCAAAAACAGCTTCAGCATTCGTATTCTGCAGTCTCAGAGGTATTGAAATGATCTGATATTGATTGACCGTTTCCCCGAATCTTAAATTAGGGATTGCCGGATAATCCACATCATAGTGAAGAACCAGTTGCTTCTTCGGTAATGAAATAATGGTACCGGAAGTATCAATAGCCTGGAAATAATAATAGAATCCAACATTTCCAGTCATTTCCTTTAAGATGTCTATCTGATAGGTACCCAGGTAACCGGGTACTAAAATGCTTGACCACTCCTCCTCTTCCGCCTTTCTAAAATAAAATGTAGCATAATCGATATTTTCATAATCCAGCGATATGGCACTTACCTCAATCGATTCCTGACTCATTGGAAATTCCTCAGGGCTTGCTAAATAATTAAATTCTGACCCAATAGAAATATAAACCGTCCACAATTCCTGCGTTACATTATCTTCGGCTACCACAGTATAAATTACAGGATCGGTAAAATTATTAGAAGTTACTTCACTTATCTGCAGAATATCATTCACATAGGCTGTAGCGCCATATGATAGCTCAAAAGAGGTCACCAAATTGTCTATTTGAGTACCTGTTATAACAGCAAGATATATATAATTATTTACCGTATCGATGATAGCTTCCCCTATTTGATCTTCAACACTGTAGCTGAGGAAGTCAGTTGAGCTTGATGGCAGCTTGTTTTCAACGCTTATTATCCAATCCTGAGTTGTTAATCCATCACCAGCTATAATGGTATAGACAACGCTTTCCGAAAAATCATTAACACTTACTCCACTTTCCTGTACTGTTTCACCGATATATGCTGAAGCTAGAGATGATAGCGTAAATTCGGCAATCAGATTAGTAAGATCAATACCATAAGCTACTTCAATATCCACCGTATGATTTATGTTATCAATAACGGCCGCGCCGGTTTGTTCATTGAAGCTGAAACTTAAAATATCAGTTTGGTTATTTGGTAACACGTTTATCAATATGTCATACTCAGCGGTACTTAAATCTCCTGCTGTCACGGTATAAGTTATGGGGTCGTTAAAATCATTTGGGGTCACACCACTTTCCTGTTCTACGCCCTCAACATAAGTAATCGCTTGTTGAGGAATTGCAAAAGTTGCTATCAGGTTTTCCAGTTCAGTACCGAATAGCATATCTATACTTATAGTATGATTCGAGGTGTCAATGATCGAGGAGCCTATTTGTTGCGGTAAAGTATAGGATAAAAAGTCATTCTCTGAATTTCTTGCCACTGTGACTGTAATTATCCATTCTTTTATGGAATTATCTTCGGCTATTACGACATAGATAAGTGGTGTTGAAAAATCGTTTTCTGTAATCCCGCTTATCTGTTCTGTATTGTCAATATATGCGGTCGCCTGGTCCGAGAGCGCAAAATTTGCAATAAGATTTGACACATCAGTTCCGAATCTGACTTCTATATCCACCCTTGCCCTTTGAGGATCGATCTCAGCAACACCATTCTGTTCCAGGAAACTGAAAGAAATAAAATCCGCCTCGCTATTGGGTAGTTCAGTGACATTGATGCTCCATTCCTGAACCAGGGTCCCGTCATAGGATGTTACTGTATATATCAAAGGATTTGAAAAATCATTAGAAGTTGTCCCGCTTTCCTGGATAATTCCATCAACTTCCGCAATGGCTCCATAGGAAAGCCTGAAACTGCTGACCAGATTCGTGAGGTCGGTACCATATGGCATATTGAGTTCCACGGTATAATTATTCTGATCAATGTTTGATTCACCAACCTGGCCCGGGATATTGAAGAAAACTATATCTGCTTCAGGTTCGGGTCCAATAGTTACAGTAACCCTCCAGTCTTGTCTTGTTCTACCATCTTCGGCGACTACCCTGTATGTAACGGGATTAGTAAAGTTATTGGAAGTAACTCCACTTTCCTGTCGCCAGAAATAATTTACATAGGCTGTTGCGCCGTAAGACAATTCAAAGCTAGCTACAAGATTTCTAACATCCGTACCATAGGCCACCTCAATATTTATTCTATGTCTTTCAGTATCTATTTCAGCTGGCATTGTTTGTTCCGGGAAGCTGTATGAAAGGAAATCAGTGGCCGTATTCGGAGCAAGCGTGACAGTAACAATCCAATCCTGTGTTGTTTCTCCATCCTCTGCGACAACAGTATAAATTACTGGATTTGTAAAGTCGTTTACAGATACCTTACTTTCCTGCAGCACACCATTTACATAAGCTGTTGCATCCCTGGATAGCCTGAATTCAGCAACAAGTTGCGTAAGATCTGTGCCATATTCAACTTCAATATCAACTGTACCATCATTATCATCGATATTAGCATCATCAGTTTCCTGGGGGAATTTGAAATCCCGTATTTCAGTATTATCACTTTGGGCATACGTGGAAGAAATAAGAAAGATGAAAAATACTGAGAAAAGAAATAATCTCAAGGAAACATTAGC
The DNA here is from genome assembly GCA_965365715.1 of uncultured Cyclobacteriaceae bacterium. Taxonomy (GTDB): domain Bacteria; phylum Bacteroidota; class Bacteroidia; order Cytophagales; family Cyclobacteriaceae; genus JAGTVG01. The sequence goes on from CBDUCT010000312.1 coordinate 3,777, forward strand.
AGGTATGGGTATTTGTAGATGGGTATTTCGATCGTTTCCCATTCCTGAAAGAAATCCTTTTGCGCGGTTCATACAGATAATAGTTGATAATTCTCTCATTTTGTCCCTTACTTGGACCTGTTAAATTGCAAATAATTATAAAAATAATCAAATAAATGCAGGTGTATTTTTAAATTTATTTATTTCAAGTATTACTTTATCAATAACTTTTAAATAAAAGGTTATCAGTACTTAAAGAAAATATTACTAGTACTTTAACACTTTTCTGATCAATGAGGTGTTGATTTTTTCGGATTGAACAGACATTTTTATTATGTAAATACCATTTTGTATTGTTTTTGAGCTTTCCAGAGAATTCCAGTTCAGGGTATAATAACCTGGACTGTAATAATCTTTAGTAAGTTGTTTAACCAAACTACCGGTAAGATCATGGATGTTCACCGTTACCCTATATTCCGATTCGCCAGCAGGCAGTGTAAAAGGTATCGTCATTTCCTCCCTGAATGGATTTGGATAGCCATTTCCAAAAGTTATGGTTTCAGGTTTCAAATGTTTATTAGCAAATGAATTATCACCAAATATTATCCTGAACTGTTCTGTTCCGGATCCGTTGAAAGCGTAGGAATTGAATTCCTTCATATCGACTAGTTTTTCAATTCCTTTATGGATCAATATTAGATTCAGTTCATTATTTCCAAAATGTTTGTTATCACAGTTAATCGTCAGTTTTTGTCCTTCTTTAAAACTTTTCACTTCAAATTCCCAGATGTAATTGTCTGATGTCTGAGCTATGTCCAGGCTGAATTGATCATATTTTTCATCCGGATGGTTAAATGCTAATTCGAAGGGAATAATTTCTCTTGGTACGGGCATTAATGGTTCATCATGCCAGTCTTTACCTTCTTGTGCCTTTGGATGCATTCCAATTCCTGATAAGGTGTTGGTTACTGATCCATTGGATATTTTTAGGCCGGCAATCCATCTGGATTTGTCTAGTGAATTAAAGCGATCCTGATTGACATATTGTTGCCTTCTAGCGACTACTG
>CBDUCT010000313.1:0-4816 GCA_965365715.1 uncultured Cyclobacteriaceae bacterium
TTTGGCCGCACGTCCATGATCTGGATGACGATCTGAAATGGCATTTGCTAATACTATTTCCGGTCTGTATTTACGAATCCTTGTAGCAATTTCAAGGATATTGTTCTTTGAAGTATCAAAAAAACCGTCTGGCATTTGAAGATTTTCTCTTATACTCAAATTTAATATTTCGGAAGCCCTGGATGCCTCTTCTTCCCGGATCTCAACAGATCCTCTTGTGCCCAATTCACCCAGGGTTAAATCAATCACTCCAATATTATGCCCTAAGGATTGCTGAAGGGCAAGTGTGCCACTGCAGGAAAGTTCTATATCATCAGGATGTGCTGCAAATGCAAGAATATCGAGTTTCATATTTTATATTATGTATTCCTAAAAATGATTATTGATAATAAACAGATCCTTTTAAGATAATTCTACCCTTTAGTTTATCCTTACTCTCTGCCCAATTCTGAGGATGGAATTTCTGCTTATACCATTCAACCTGCACATTTTGCTCACCGAAACACCATACCGGTAGCTTAATCCACTTAATGTGTCCCCACTTCTGATTACATGATACCTTATCTTGTTTGCCTCCTCAAGGTAGGCAAAGGTGTCATGATTTATGATATATTTTGAAGAAATAATTTTATTTTCCTTGAAGTCAAAAATCTTGTTGGGATCAATGGCATTACCGGAATATCTCAATTCAAAATGAAGATGCGGGGCAGTGGATCTGCCTGAATTGCCTCCCTTACCAATAATATCCCCTGCTTTTACTTCATCACCCAGTTTAGTTAAATTCTTAGACAGATGGGCATAAAGAGTTTCAAGTCCATTTTTATGACGAATCAAAATAAATCGTCCAAATCCACGCCTGTCATATCCTGTAATTCTAACAACGCCATCAAAAGCTGCATAAACTGGATTTCCTGTCTTAACCCGGATATCAATTCCGTAATGCCATACAGCCCTTCGAAGTCCGAAATCAGAGGTTACTATTGATTTATCCAATGGTGAATGCCAGGCACCCAGATCATCTTCATTAAATAATATCAGCTCCACCGAATCCATATAATGCTCACCATTAAAACCGTAGGGATTCAATTTGTTGGTTTCCCAAAGTCTGTAATAATCGAAGCCGCTTATGTAAACACAATCAATTTTATATAATCCCTCCACGCTATAATATGGTGGTAATGGATCTTTTTCAAGAAGCAGGTCAAGCTTGAAATTTTTATAGGGTTGGGGGTAGAGCATATTAGCATAATTTGAGCTTGGGATGGAAGACAAATTATGTACATAATCCTTTATTGAAGGTGAGGCATTCCGCTTTGATTTTGCTGGCTGATAACTATTTACAGACCCAGGTTGTCCGTAGTTTGCCAGGAAAGTGGAATCAAACTCATATTTATAATTTTGAGCAGACAACTCTATTGAATTGCCTGCACAAAATAATAATAAGGCGATCAGAACTCTTTTTATCACTATGCTGTTTCTAACTCTTTCTCTGCCAGGAATTTTTCAGCATCAAGGGCTGCCATACAACCTGATCCGGCTGCTGTTATAGCCTGCCTGTAGATCTTGTCCTGTACATCCCCTGCTGCAAATACTCCGGGAATATTTGTTTTAACAGATCCTGCTTCAGTTTTAATATATCCTTGTTCATCAATATCAAGATAGTCTTTAAATATTTCGGTATTGGGTGTATGGCCTATCGCTACAAAAAAGCCACTTATTGGAACATCTGTTTTCTCCCCTGTCACCTTATTTAAAACCCGAACAGCCTCGACTTCCTTTTCTCCCAGAATTTCATCCGTAACTGAATTCCATAAGACTTCTATATTCGGAGCATTCTGAACCCTTTGCTGCATAATTTTTGATGCCCGCATCTCGTCCCTTCTGACAATCATATACACTTTGTTGCAAATTTTACTTAAATAACTTGCTTCCTCGGCTGCTGAATCACCACCACCAACTACGGCCACATCTTGTCCTTTGAAGAAAAATCCATCACAAACAGCACAAGCTGAAACACCTTTTCCGTTCAATCGCTCTTCTGACGGAAGCCCTAACCACCTTGCAGATGCACCGGTAGCAATAACGACACTTTTTGCCGTAATTTCTTCAGACTCATCAATAGTTACCTTAAGTGGATAAGAGGAAAAGTCTACTGAGGTAGCTAATCCATATTTCACCTCTGTACCGAAGCGCTCTGCCTGTCCCTGTAGATCCATCATCATCTGCGGTCCCTGAACACCATCAGGATAGCCTGGATAGTGCGCAACATCAGGAGTTATGGTTAGCTGCCCACCGGGTTGCCCCCCCATATAAACCACAGGTTTAAGGCCTGCTCTGGCAGCATATATAGCTGCTGTATACCCTGCAGGTCCCGAACCTAATATTAAAACATCAATTTCTTGATTTGCCATTTTTAAAATTTTTTCAATATTAAACAATTTACGAAAATTTGTCAGGTTGACATATTATATATATCAAAATCCGGACAAAAAAAGACATCAAATATGATGCCTTGTTCATATGTGTCAGGTTTTGTTACGTAAATGTCAGGGAATTGTTAGTCTTATCCTGTATTTTTTAACCCAGATAGGGTTTTAGAGTCTTACTTCGCGAAGTATGGCGAAGTCGTCTGATGGCTTTTTCTTTAATTTGCCGAACCCTTTCGCGGGTAAGATTAAACTTCTCCCCTATTTCTTCAAGCGTCATGGCATGCTCTCCATTCAATCCAAAATACAGGGCTATAACATCAGCTTCCCGTTGGGTCAGGGTAGAAAGTGCCCGTTGCACTTCTCTCCGCAGAGAATCATTGATCAGTCCCTGGTCAGGAGTAGGATCAGTATCATTTTCCAGGACATCAAGCAGACTATTCTCCTCTCCCTGGACAAATGGAGCATCCATGGAAACATGACGACCTGAAATTTTCATAGTGTCAACTACTTCGGAAGAAGTAACATCCAGGACATCTGCCAATTCGTCAGGTGATGGTTCCCGCTCATATTTTTGCTCCAGTTCACTAAAGGTTTTAGAGATCTTATTCAATGATCCGACCCTGTTGAGTGGGAGTCTGACTATTCTTGATTGTTCGGCAAGGGCCTGGAGGATAGATTGTCTTATCCACCAGACAGCATAGGAGATAAATTTAAAGCCGCGGGTTTCATCAAATCGTTGAGCCGCTTTTATGAGTCCGAGGTTACCTTCATTGATCAAATCCCCCAGAGATAGACCCTGATTCTGATACTGTTTGGCAACAGAAACCACGAATCTCAGATTTGCTTTGGTAAGTCTTTCCAAAGCCATCTGATCTCCTTCTTTTATTCTTTTTGCAAGCTCAACCTCTTCATCGGGAGTCAACAGATCAACTTTTCCAATCTCCTGTAAATACTTGTCAAGAGACTGGCTTTCTCTATTGGTAATCTGCTTACTGATCTTTAGTTGTCTCATGCAATCGCGCCTTTATAATCATCCGTTAATTTAACAGATAAACATAATTATTAAGTTCCCATAACAATTACATTAGGGCAATTATACACAAAAAGATTTCAATAATTATTAAGATTACTTACTTTCTGGCCTCTTTTTTTTCAGGTCTTTTTAGCAGTGCTTTTCTGGATAAGCGGTATTTTCCTGTTTTCTTATCTACGTCAATTAACTTGATCTTAACCTCTTCACCAATTTCGAGTATTCCATCCATTGATTCTACACGTTCCCATTTTATTTCAGAAATATGCAGCAATCCTTCTTTACCTGGCATAAATTCTATTATGGCTCCAAATGACATTATTGACTTAACAACACCATCATATACTTCTCCAACCTCAGGAACAGCCACAATACTTTTTACCCATTGAACAGCTTTCTCCATATTCTCTTTGGCAGTTGCAAAAATGCTGACTTTTCCGCCTTCCTTCACTTCTTCAATAACAATGGTGGTTTCTGTTTCTGCCTGGATCTCCTGAACTACCTTTCCACCAGGACCTATTAATGCTCCAATCATATCTTTTGGGATTGTGAGAATACTATATCTCGGTGCATTAGGCTTAAATTCTGCTCTGGGAGCACTGATCGTCTTAAGCATTTCGTTCAGGATGTGCTCTCTTCCTTTTTTAGCCTGGTCAAGGGCTGCAGTAAGAAGTTCATATGAAAGACCTTCAATTTTGATGTCCATCTGACAGGCAGTAATTCCATTCTTTGTACCGGTAACTTTGAAATCCATATCTCCTAGATGGTCTTCATCACCTAATATATCCGAAAGAATGGCATATTTCCCTGATTCTGGGTCGGAGATCAATCCCATGGCGATACCCGATACCGGTTCCTTTATCTTTATTCCTGAGTCCATCAATGCAAGGGTTCCAGCGCAAACAGTAGCCATTGATGACGAACCGTTTGATTCCAGAATATCAGAAACAATTCGTATTGTATATGGATTCTCTTCCTCTCCCGGGATCATTTTTTTCAATGCCCTGAGGGCGAGATTTCCATGACCAACCTCTCTTCTGCCCGGGCCTCTGTTCGGCCTGACTTCTCCTGTTGAAAATCCAGGAAAATTATAATGAAGAAAGAACTTATTGGATCCTGCTATTAATGCACCATCCACCATTTGTTCATCCAGCTTAGTACCCAGTGTTACGGTTGTCAGGGATTGAGTTTCTCCCCTGGTAAATAATGCTGATCCATGAGCAGATGGAAGAAAATCAACCTGTGACCAGATATCCCTTATCTCATCGAATTTTCTGCCGTCAAGTCGCTTATTTTCTTTGAGCATCATGGCTCGTACCGCTTCCTTTTCTATATCATGAAAATATCTTTTCACCAT
>CBDUCT010000314.1:0-4792 GCA_965365715.1 uncultured Cyclobacteriaceae bacterium
GTCAACGCCGCATAGAAAATTTGATGGTATGGATCAGGAAAGCCGTTTCGAACATTGGTGGGCTTCCCTGTGGAAAAGACCGATGGACCAGAAGAAAAAACCAGAACCTCTTCGAAAGCCCAGATATGATTCAAAAGAACACGAGATCTGGTTTGATTAGCTCTGCTGCTACCTAAAACTAATTCCCAAGTTATTTCCGAAACTACATTTTGATGGTGTTGAATCAGATTATTGATGCAGGCTGTTCCTCATATTCTTCTGTAGGAATACAGGTACAGAACAGATTCCTGTCCCCATAGGCACTATCTATACGGCTTACTGAAGGCCAGAATTTATTCTCCTTGAGAAAGTCCAGAGGATATATAGCCTTTGACCTTGAATACGGGTAATCCCAATGATCCGAAAGGGCTACTGTTTGCGTATGGGGTGCATTCTTTAATACATTTATTTCAGGATCTGCCTCTCCGTTTTCAATTTCTTCAATCTCCATCCTTATATTGATCAAAGCATCACAGAACCTGTCGAGTTCATCCAGAGACTCACTTTCCGTAGGTTCGACCATCAATGTTCCTGCTACCGGAAAAGAAACAGTAGGCGCATGAAATCCATAATCCATAAGTCTTTTGGCAATATCTTCCACCTCAATATTTACCTTTCTAAATTCCCGGCAATCAACGATCATTTCATGTGCACAGCGTCCATTTTTCCCGGAATAAAGGATCTTAAAATGTCCTTCCAGCCTGCTTTTTATATAATTGGCATTCAGGATGGCAATTTTAGTGGCATTTGTTAGTCCTTCTGCACCCATCAATTCGATATAGGCATAGGATATACCTAATATGCTCGCACTACCCCATGGTGCTGAGGAAATTGCTGTGATAGCTTTTTCGCCTCCTGTTTCAATGACTGGATTGCCAGGGAGGAAAGGCTCTAAATGAGAGGCTACACAAATGGGACCAACACCGGGACCACCTCCTCCATGAGGTATGCAAAACGTTTTATGCAGATTCAGGTGGCAAACATCAGCCCCGATAATAGCAGGATTTGTCAACCCAACCTGTGCATTCATATTGGCGCCATCCATATAGACCTGCCCTCCGAATTTGTGGATCAATTCACAGATCTGAATTATCTGTTCCTCAAATACCCCATGAGTTGATGGATAAGTTACCATCAGTGCAAAAAGCTCATCCTTATGTTTTTCTGCCTTATTTGTAAGATCCTCCAGGTCGATGTTCCCGGATTCATCACAATTTACAATAACTACCCGCGTGCCTGCCATAACAGCACTTGCAGGATTCGTACCATGTGCTGATGAAGGGATCAGGGTTACATTCCGGTGTCCTTGTCCCCTGGATTCATGATAGGCTCTGATTACCATTAAACCTGAGAATTCTCCCTGTGCTCCACTGTTGGGTTGTAAAGAGGTTGCAGAGAAACCAGTTATCTCAGAGAGCCATGTTTCCAGATCAGAAATTATCTCCTGATATCCATTAACCTGTTCTTCCGGAACAAAAGGATGAATATTTGACAATTCCGGCCAGGATACCGGGAGCATTTCTGTGGTAGCATTTAGCTTCATTGTACATGATCCCAATGAAATCATTGAATGCGCAAGAGAAAGGTCTTTGTTCTCAAGCCTCTTCAGGTATCGTAACATTTCATGTTCTGAATGGTACTCATGAAATACCGGATGTTGCATAAAAGCGCTTTCCCTTTCCAAAGAAGCAGGGATCCTGGATTCAAGTTTTTCTTTTACATCTGATGAAGATATGGAAGTTCTTCCTCCTGATCTGATTTCAGCAAATATATTTGCGATCAATAGGATATCCTCCACGCTTATAGTCTCATCGATGGAGATACCAATATGATTTTCGTTGAAATATCTGAAATTAAAAAGGGATTTTTCGGACTGTTCCTTAATTTTCTCTTTTTCCTCGGGTCTGACTTCAATCTTCAGGGTGTCGAAATAATGGCCATTCAGCTGAGTATATTCTGAATCTACAAGTAGTGTTTCAAGCAAAACCGCAAGTTTATGAATCCTCTTGCTGATAGCTGTTAAGCCTTCAGGTCCATGATATACCCCATACATACCTGCCATGACAGCTAAAAGCACCTGGGCAGTACAAATATTTGAAGTAGCACGCTCTCGTTTAATATGCTGTTCACGTGTTTGTAGGGCCATACGGTAAGCTTTGTTGCCTTTTGTATCGACTGAAACACCTATGATCCTGCCTGGCAACTGTCTTTTAAATTCATCTTTTGTGGCAAAATAGGCGGCATGCGGCCCTCCATAACCCAGTGGAATTCCAAATCGCTGAGAAGTTCCCACAACAACATCAACACCCAGTTCGCCTGGTGGAGTCAGCAATGTTAGACTCAAAAGATCAGCGGCTACTGCAATAAATATTTGGTTATCCGCTGCTTTTTCAATTAACTGTCTGTGATCTGAAATTTGTCCATCAGAGTCAGGATATTGAAGAAAAATTCCATAAACATTATCATTGTCAAGATCTTCGGGGATGATCGTTTTTATCTCTAAATTGATTCCCAGAGGTATTGCCCTTGTTTTCAGGATGTCGATAGTTTGGGGAAATGTGTTTGAGTCAACAAGAAATGTTTTGGATTCCTTTTTATTTCTTTTTCTAAGAGAATATAGCATGGCCATTGCTTCAGATGCCGCGGTACCTTCATCCAGAAGAGAGGCATTGGCAATTTCCATTCCTGTAAGATCTGTAACCATAGTCTGGAAATTTATTAATGCTTCCAGCCTTCCTTGTGATATTTCAGCCTGATAGGGTGTATAGGCAGTATACCAACCGGGGTTTTCAAGAATATTTCTTTGAATGATGGCAGGAGTATGGGAATTGTAATATCCCATTCCGATAAGAGATTTGAACACTTTGTTCTTCCGGGCTTTTTCTCTGAAACTGGCAATAAATTCAGATTCTGTCAGAGGATCTGGCAGCTCTAAGGACTTATTGAGCTTGATGGCTTCAGGAAGTGTTTCGTCAATAAGCTTCTCCAAATCATTCACACCTATTACTTCCAACATTTTATCAATTTGATTATTAGTAGGTCCTATATGCCTGCTTTCAAATTTGCTGATATTTATCAAATTTAAATTCATAACTTTGCCGACGAGATTTTTTGTAAAAAGCATTCTCAAACTGTGTGCAAAGGTAAAAACTAATGTATAAAAAAAATGTTATTTCGAAAGTTTAAAATATCAGATTCCCTAAAGAATTTTCATGTTATTTATTTATTTTTTTTAGTAGTTTATTTTGCTGAAGCCCAGGAAATTAAGAATGTTGATACTGTAATTGGCAGCATCACCAAAAATGATTTGATCAGACACCTGGAAATTATAGCCCACGATACACTTGAAGGAAGAGAAACCGGTCAACCTGGTTTACAAAAAGCCGCCAAATATCTTCAGGCTCAATTTGAGGATATTGGTTTGACTCCAATACATGAAGGATCAGAGAATCCATACTTTCAATCCTTTGAACTTATCAAGGGAAAATGGGGAGAAGTTACGCTGACCGTCGGAGGATTTACCTTTAAAGACCGGGTAGATATTGTTTATATCGGTGATACTCCTGAGTCATCCAGAGAAACCATAAGATTGAAATTTGCTGGATATGGCCGGGAGGAGGATTACAATCAGATGGATTTAAAGAAGAAGGGAATTGTAGTTCTGTTACCGGAAAATAGCAATAATTGGGATGACATGGTCTCCAGAGCTGAAGCTTATGGAATACCTTATGTTTTTATTGTCTATGGTGATTCAGACGATGCTATGGAAAAGATCGTTCCTTTTTACAATAATTTCAGAAATGGAATTCGAATTGGATCAAAGAATAATTATTCCGGGAATAAAGCAGAAGTATTTTTAATTACACCCGGGACAGCGGAAAGGATCTTTGATACTTCCCTGAAGAAATTAAAATCCACATTGAAAAAGGCAGAAAAAGGTAAATACAGATCTATAAATAATATTCCTGAATTTGAAGCAATTGCTGAAGTTGAAAGTACACAGGAAAATATTCAGACTCAAAATGTGATTGGATTTGTGGAAGGATTGCAGAACCCGGAAGAGGTGGTATTGCTTACAGCCCATTATGACCATGTTGGCATTAGAAACGGGGAGATATATAATGGAGCAGATGACAATGGTTCGGGGACAGTAGCCATTCTCGAACTGGCAGAAGCATTTGCCCTGGCACGTGAATCAGGCATAGGGCCAAAAAGAAGTGTACTCTTTGCTTTATTGACCGGTGAAGAAAAGGGCCTTCTGGGATCATCTTATTATGTCGATGATCCGGTTTTCCCCCTGAATAAAACCATTGCTGATTTTAATATTGATATGATAGGCAGGATAGACAATAAATATGTTGATGATCCAGGGTATATTTATCTGATAGGTTCTGACAAAATATCACAGGAATTGCACACTATTTCTGAGAATGTCAATAAGGAACATGTTGGTTTGATATTGGATTATACCTATAATGCTGATGATCATCCGGAAAAATTCTATTATAGATCTGATCAATACAATTTCGCAAAAAATGGGATCCCTGTAATTTTTTATTTTACAGGTGTTCATGATGATTACCATAAACCAACTGATGTGGTTGATAAAATATTGTTTGATCGAATGGTAACTATAACAAAACTAATATTTTATACCTCATGGGAAGTCGCTAATATGGAAAGGGAACTCAAGTAGAGATAAAAGAAGAAGCCGGGTATTTAGGGAGGGCCCGGCTTCAAAATTCAACCAGCT
>CBDUCT010000315.1:0-4775 GCA_965365715.1 uncultured Cyclobacteriaceae bacterium
CCTCCTCTGTAAACTTGACGGCATTAGCGAGTTTGTTGTGTAAGACGCGAGAGATTACCCGGTGATCAATATAAGCCGTAATCCGGTTAGCCTGGGCTTCGACGGCTAATTCCAGCCCTTTTTTAAATATTCCATATGCGCACTTGCCGATATCTTCTGCAGCTACACCCGCCAGCTTTTTATCTCCCATTGGAAAGGTAATAGTATAATTTCCATCCGGGCTTTTTTGAGGTCCCATTCCAAAGTAAATTAAATTTTCCCAATAGAATGAAGCAATAAGGAAGGTTGTATTTACACCGGAATCAATGAAACACTGATTAGCCTCCCCCTTAGCGTCAAAGTGAGGAACTTTATATTTACCCTGTAGGGTTGGCATTCGATCATCCCCAATAGGGACCCAATTCCTGGTGTCCTCAAGGGTTGACCAAATGACATGTGTCATACTCGTTTCCTTTGCAGCTTCAGCCATGGACTTTGCCTGGGCATACTCCTTTTCCGGTGAAAAGTGATCCCAGAAGAAAGTGACAAAAAATGCGCCGTATGCTCCTTCAAGTACATTTACAATACTTTTTTTATCATCTATATCCGCTTCAACAACCTCAGCCCCCATAGCTGCTAAATGTTGTGCTTTTTCTGAGTTTGCATTTCTTGTTACGGCACGCACCTTAAATTCAGAGTTTGGATCTGAGAGTATATCTTGTGCAAGTCCACCTCCCTGTGCACCGGTGGATCCAAATACTACGATAGTTTTCTGTGATGTCATGGTTTTTAATTTATAGGTTCAATTTTATTTAGTGAATATCTAATTAACAATCTGTGATTTAGATTGTTTTGATGTCACATTATAGCCCGGGAATCATTCCATGATATTCTACAACCTCTTACTAAAGGTTTATATCGATATTTTTTTGAACCGCAGGCTATAACGAACTTTATTGATCAAGTTTCATGTAAATAACATCAATTTGTAATCGCCATTGGTGGTACAGGGGCCGGGACAATATTATTTACAGGTTTAATCGACTTTAAATAGGCAAATACAGCTTTCATTTCATTATCTGTCATATGTCTGATCATTTCCCAGGGCATAGGAGGAAGAATTGGTCTCGAACCTGGGATTCCTTTGGCTGTTCCATTCCGGAGGGCATATATAAACTGTTCTTCGGTCCAATTCCCAATACCCGTTGGGTCCGGTGTGAGATTGGCTGAAAATGAAACGCCCCATGGCCCAACCCATTCTGTCAGATCCATAGCTACTGCAAGCCCCGTGGGTTCTACCTCATTTTTTTCATTATCAATGCGAGGCATGTTAGCAGGGTGACCTGATAACCATAATGCAGTATCCAGGACCGGACCATGGCTGGTCATTTTCTTTGGAGTATGGCAGTCGTGACATCCCCCAATCAATACCAGATGTTCTCCCCATTCCAGTTGGCTTTTAAATCCGTAAAATTCAGTATTGTCAGATATAGCTAATGATGCTTTCTGAACGTTTTCATTTGTTTTTTTATCCTGGCAACTTGAGAATACCAGGATTCCCAGGCAGAGGAATCCCTGCACGAATAGTTTTACTTTGTTTTTCATGGTAGTAAAGGTTTATTGGTTTAGTTTATGATATTGTAAAGTGGTTCAATATGATCAGTACATAATTGATGTGGTAATACGTTTAAAATTTTCTTGATTAATAATCAGAAGAAGATAAACTCGAGTATATTTTGTATTTCCAGACGATAGTAACCGAACAATATAAATTTATCTTGGATATTTATCAAGTACCTGAGCGTGGAAAATTTAAAAAATTTCAAATTGTATGCAAATCAATAAATTTATACTCCGCATACATTATTCAATTTAAAGCATATATACCATCAAGCTAGCAGGTATCCATTCATGTATTATTGATCATTCAATAATAATATATGCTTGGTGGAATTGTACCCTTCAACCTAACAGATCTACAGGATTATACTTTTTCGTATCAATTCCTGAAACGTCAAGATATTCTTTTCGGAATTAGTTTTACTGCTGATTATTTCAAAAATGAATAATTCATGATCACCACCAATATTGAGGCGTTCCAGTACACTTAGTTCCAGATAGGCATTTGCATTTTGAAGTACCTTAAAATTTTTCCAGGTACAAAGGGCTTCATTACGTTTCAGGTATTTTTGTTTATCAAATCTTTTACCGGTTTTTTTGCCCAGTTTAGCTACCATACTGATATTCTGGTCACTCAAAACCTGTAAAATAGCCCTGCTTCTGTTTAGAAGATTGCTGTAGGTTTGGGAATGATATTCAATAGCAATAGCGTAGAGTCTTGGATTCTTGCTGACGACAGTAACATAAGTGCAGATATTCATATTTACGCTGTCTTCGAAATAGGTAGCAAGACTATATACCTGAGCTTCAGCAATATTCCAAGGTCTTCTCATAGATTATGTGGCAAGTATTAATAAGCCGAATTGATCATAGGCAGATATTCATAATCCATTTATGAATTGTTTGCATCTTTTCGCATGGCTTCTATCTTGTCTAAGAGCTCCTGAGCTTCGGCTTGTTTTTTATCGCTTTCAGTCCGGTTTGTCCTGGACAATTCAAAGGCCTCTTTCAGGAGCTTCTTATATTTCTGCTCGAGTTTTTCTGTTTCACTCTTCTTTTTAAATAATCCTAACATTTTCTAAAGCTTTTTAATGATAACTGCTTCCGGGTTAGATTGTTCTCGTGGCACCATGGAATAAAAAATAAAAAACATTGTTTTTCATCTTTTAATATTTGTAATTACAATGCATATCAAACCAATAACAATTGATTTGAAATATATTAGGACTATCAATCAAAGTAATCATATACCTTAAGATCTAAATGAATTATTATGCATCTAACGCGCAAAGACATCCTGAATCTGGAGAGAATAAAAAGATTGAACCTGATCAATTCTATCTCCGGGATCAAGCCAGCAAACCTCATTGGAACGGTTTCTAACGAGGGCGCGTCAAATCTTGCCATTTTCAGTTCAGTGTTGCATCTGGGCAGTAATCCTCCCGTGTTTGGTATCGTTTCGAGGCCTACCCGGGAAGTGAAAAGGCATACATATGAGAACATTTTGGAGAATGGTTATTATACCATTAATCATATTCATGAAGGGATAGCAGAACAAGCCCATTTCACTTCAGCCAAGTTCAAAAAGGATGAATCAGAATTTACCATGTGTAACCTGACGGAAGAATACCTGTTTGACTTCAAAGCACCTTTTGTTAAGGAAAGTAAATTAAAAATAGGACTTAAGCATATTCAAAACATTGCCATTGACATTAACCAGACTATTCTGATCATTGGTGAGGTTGAACACCTCATATTACCCGAAAAAGCTACAGATTCAGATGGATATATTGATTTGTCCCTATTAAAAGAAGTTGGCATATCAGGTTTGAATACGTACTATTCCCTCATAAAAATTGCCAGTTTTCCCTATGTGCGCAGGGAGGATATTGACAGTATCAAAAAGAATACTAATAATCAATAATCAACTGAGAATCCACAACAAAAAGAATATCAGCGCAAGGATCCAACCCGAAAAACCTATTATCATTTCTTTCACCTTATCGGAACCATCTTTCCAATAAGTCCAGCCAGCTGCCCTTACTGCAAAATACATCAAACCGGCTCTTCGCTTTTTCATTCCAGCCTGAATTAGTATCTTTCGGAACAAACGATCCGAATCATACCTGGACCATTTGCCAAATGTGGGTTCCCACACATCGGGCTGGACTTCCTGCTCCTGTATCCCCTCAGGAAGATTCCCTTTCTGAATGTAAATCATATCATGGATTAAAGCGGCTGCCCTTTGCAATCCGTCTGGCTTTATCCCTGTGATTGTCCAGAAAAACCTTGGAACAGAAGCACCGTCGTATCTGAATCCGGATGGGATTGTTATCCTGTTCCTGATGTTTTTAAAACTACCATCAGCTTCTTTTACCTTTAAAGTCCAAATGTACCGGTAGTCATTGAACAATTGGTAAAGCCGATCACTAATAGGTCTTGAATCCGGGGGTGTGGGAAAGATATCCATCATACAGATACTCTGGTTTTACAATATTATCTTGTAATTTCGTGGTTTATCATATAGAAATCAAATCCAATCAAAAAAGCCTTGGATAATTCACTGTCACAATACGGTAGAAAAGAAGAAATCGCTAACGTGATAACCCATGGATTGGGAATTGTCGCTAGTGTGATCGGATTGATACTGCTGATCGTACACGCCAACAAATATGGTGATCAATGGCATAAGGCAGGCTTTATAATTTTTGGATTGTCATTAGTATTAATGTATACCTCCTCAACCATGTATCATTTAGCCCATTCGGAGGTAAAGAAAAAACGCTTAAGGAAACTTGACCATTCAGCTATTTATCTGCTGATTGCTGGCACTTATACTCCTTTTTTACTAACCAGTCTTCGTGGTAATACCGGGTGGATCATGTTTGGAATCGTATGGCTGTTTGCCCTGGTGGGAATTGTGATCAAGCGGGCGACCCAGATCAAATCAAAATGGATCTCGGCAGTCATTTATCTGGTTATGGGCTGGCTGGCAGTATTTCTAGCACCAACAATGATTAAAAATTTGCCCGCCATAAGTATTGTCTACCTTGCACTGGGTGGACTGTTCTATACACTTGGTGTAGTTTTTTACATCTGGAAAAATTTACCCTATCATCATTCTATATGGCATTTATTTGTTCTGGGTGGAAGTATAAGTCACTTTTTATCAGTTT
>CBDUCT010000316.1:0-4767 GCA_965365715.1 uncultured Cyclobacteriaceae bacterium
GCTGATAAAAACATAGTACAAATCGGATCCCGGAACATTCAAGGCATCAGTCGATACAATCTTACGAATATCCGTTATTTCAGCAGCGGCCGATATGATTACCGTTCCCGGAGAGTACACCACCTTACCATCGGGATATTTTTGTGTCATGGAAAGAGAATCCTTACCAGTTGGCACATTAATTCCAAGTTGTATGGCAAAATCACTTACCGCCTTTACAGCTTTGTATAATCGGGCATCTTCACCTGCATTTTTACATGGCCACATCCAGTTTGCACTTAGGGAAACATTCTGCAAGCCATTTTTCAAAGGAGCCCATATAATATTTGTCAGCGCTTCCACGATAGATAATACCGATCCTTTGGCCGGATCCAGAAGCCCACTCACCGGAGCGTGTCCGATGGATGTTGCAACGCCACCTTTCCCCTTGTAATCAAGTGCAACAGCTCCAAGATTATTCAATGGTAATTGAAGTGGACCACAAGTTTGTTGATGAGCTATCTTACCGGTAACAGATCTGTCCACTTTATTGGTCAACCAGTCTTTACATGCTACAGCTTCAATTTGAAGTAATTGTTCAATGTATTCTTTGATCTTACCAGCATCATAATCAATGGCGTTAAATTTCTGTTGTACACTCGAATCCTTGATTATCGTCTTTGGAGGATTTCCGAACATATGCTCAACTTTCCAATCAATCGGTTTGCTATTGTTCTTAGTGGTTTTGAAGGTCAGCTGATGATCACCGGTAGATTTGCCAACATCGAACATTGGTGCCCTTTCCCTGTTGGAAATGTCTTTTAAAAGTTTAATGTCCTTCTCTTTAAGGATCATGCCCATGCGTTCTTGCGACTCATTACCAATTATCTCCTTTGATGATAACGTTGGATCTCCTATCGGGAGATTATCTAGTTCTACTACACCACCGGTCTCTTCAACGAGCTCTGAAAAACAATTCAGATGTCCGCCGGCACCATGATCATGTAATGAAACAATAGGATTATTATCCAACTCGGAGAGGGCCCTTATAGCGTTGTATACCCTCTTCTGCATTTCAGGATTAGCACGCTGAACGGCATTTAATTCAATTTGGTTTCCATATTCGCCAGTAGCCACTGAGGATACTGCGCCGCCACCCATTCCAATCCTGTAATTGTCTCCCCCCATCATTATGATCCTGTCTTGCTGATTGGGAATATCCTTTAAACTATCCATTTTCTTACCATAACCAATACCACCGGCCAGCATAATAACCTTATCATAGCCAAAGTCTTTTCCATGCTCGCTGTGTTCAAAAGTAAGGAGACTTCCACAAATTAGTGGCTGACCAAATTTATTCCCGAAATCACTGGCGCCATTAGATGCTTTTATTAAAATGTCAATTGGAGTTTGATATAGCCATGGCCTTTCAGTTATTTGCTTTTCCCAGAGTCTGTCTTTTTCCAGTCTTGAATAGGAGGTCATATAAACTGCCGTTCCAGCCATAGGTATACTCCCCTTCCCCCCAGCCATCCTGTCACGGATCTCACCTCCTGTTCCTGTGCTTGCCCCGTTGAAAGGTTCTACGGTAGTTGGGAAATTATGGGTTTCGGCTTTTAGTGAGATTACGCTTTCAATGTCCTTTGTTGCAAAATATTCAGGAATATCTTGTCTTTCGGGTGCAAATTGCTCGATGACCGGACCTTTTATAAATGCGACATTGTCCTTGTATGCAGAGACCAGATTATCCGGATTGGCTTTTGATGTTTTTTTAATCAGGGTAAAAAGAGAATCTGCCATCTCCTCTCCATCGATAATAAACTGTCCGTTGAATATCTTATGCCGGCAATGTTCAGAGTTTACCTGCGAAAATCCAAATACTTCGCTATCTGTAAGTTTTCTTCCGAGCTTTTCACTAACTCCATTTAAATAATCTATTTCTTCACTGCTAAGTGCAAGCCCCTCTTCTTTATTGTAAGATGCTATATCATCTATTTCAATCACCGGATCCGGGTCATGATATATAGAATATAATTCCTGGTCGAGTCCTTCATAAAGAAATTGCAACATGGCATCAAATTCTAAATCCGGATTATCAACCTTTTCAAATGATTCTATTCTGGTGATCCCCTTAATGCCCATATTCATTGTGATCTCCACGGCATTGGTACTCCAGGGCGTAACCATTTCTTTTCTTGGACCCAGAAAATATCCTTTGAGGTTCTTCACATTTTTCATATAAGATCCTGCGAATAACCAGTTAAGTTTTAGGATAGTTTCCGAGGTAAACGATTGGTCTGATTCTACAGCATATATAATCTGGGCAGCCCCTTGAAAAAAGTTAATCATCTGAAGAAAATTTAATATTAGGAGTATGCCGCAAAAGTAATGAAAAGTATGAATAGATGGTGACCTTAACCAGAAAATGAAAAATATTCATTTTGATGAAAGACAATATCATATCTACTTAAGAAATCAGTATATTTTCCTTAACGGCAGACGAGATTATATGAGGCCTTGATGAATGGTGTAATTAATTCAGGGATTCCTTCATAGATGAATAAAAGATACCGGCTGAATAATAATATTTCATTCACTCCCTTTTTTATTAAAACTTTTACAATTTTAGGATTGGTATATAAGCTGAAAACAATTTATATAAGCTGTTTTTAAATAAAACTATTAATTTCCAGGATATGGATTGGTCCTTAGTTGTAAAACATAATGGAAAGGAGATCTTTACGAGCAGGGGTAAATGGTTATATCCTTTGTTCGAACTGGAAGATGTTTTCAAAGAAAAAGATTATCCCCGTAATGAACTGGAAGCGGTTGAAAAAGTCGCCGGCCAGGCCGCTGCATTCCTGATTGTACGACTGGGGATTAAGAAATGTCATATAAAGCTCATAAGTGAAAAAGCCATAGAGGTTCTTGAACGATTTGAGGTTAACTATACTTATGATGAAAAGGTACCTCTGATTCAATGCAGGACGGAACACATTCTAAATAAAGATATGTCGCTTGATGAAGCCTGGCAAATTTTGCGAAGAAGAGCCGGTCGCGTTCATGGAACTGATGTTTCCATTGAAAAACTGGAAGTTGATCTAAACCGAGAAATTATTATCTCGGGTTTAGACCTGGAGGTCAGCAGGGGAGAGGGCCTTGTTATCAGCGGAGAGAATGGCGTAGGTAAAACAACCTTACTGAAAGCCATTCTTGGATTACAACCCATCAGTGCCGGTACTATAAAGATTGGCGATCTTCAGGTAGGAAGTCAAATCTGGAATAAAAACAGGCATATTACAGGATACGTGAACCAGGAAAGGGTGAAAGGCCTCTTCCCGGTATCTGCATCAGAAGTTGTTGAAATTGGATTGGCTGGCAGAAAGTTATCCAGAAAGGTAATCAGGGAAAGGGTTGAAGCAGCGATGATGCGTACCGGTTGCCTTGACCTGGCTGATCGATCCTTTCATAAATTATCGGGAGGCGAAAAACAACGGGTATCCATTGCCAGATGCTTATGCCAGCAGGCTCGTGTATTATTATTTGATGAACCAACCACCTTCCTCGATCCCAAATCAAGGGAAGACCTTTATGAATTGCTCATGGAATTATGGGAGAATGAAGCCCCTACTATTATTATAGTTTCACATGACGACAACTGGATAGATAATTTTAAATGGGAATTTAAAGAATTAAAAGGAGGAAAGCTTTGCTAGAAGTGCTCACATATCCCCCTGTATTACGTGGGTTTTTAATCCTTATGATTGCAGGCATAACCTTTCCGATCACGGGGGTTTATTTACTCCGGATGAACCTGCTACCATTAAGGTTTATGTTGATGCATGGTGCAATTCTTGGTGGGGCTATAGCATTGTCCTTTCATCTCAATGCTTTCTGGACTACCATAGGGATTAATTTAATTCTGGTCTGGTTCATGTCCCACAGTGCTCGATCCCTTGGAACGGATACCGGTTTTATCAGTACATTTATCATGGTGGCAAGTATTGGTTTGGCGTTCGTATTTATATATGTCTATGATGTCCCTTCGAAAGATGCCATGGGATTGCTATGGGGAAGTTTATATACTTTGACGAATGTTGAATTATGGGGTGGGATTATCCTGGCCTGTATAATATTACTTTTACAAATTATTAAAAGGCGACAGCTTAAGGCATTCTTTTTTGATCCTTCGATCGCCTTTACCTCAGGTGTGAATGAATCGGCTATTTATTACACTGTGATATTATTGACTGCTTTTACAGTTGCTTTGGCTATGCGGTTAATCGGGGCCCTTTTGCTTGATGCTATAATAATACTTCCAGCACTTATTGCTATTCTTCAATCAAAAAGTCATGGGAAAGTAATTTTATTATCCTGTTTATGGGGTGGAATTTTCTCCTTTTTTGGGTTCTTCATAGCTCTTTGGTTAAAAATTCCTACCAGTTCTGCAATTGCTTTGCTGGCAACACTTGTATTCCTGTTTTTTTATATTATGTCAAAAATGAGAAAATGAATTATATAACCAGGATTATATTGACCATCTTATTCCTGTTTCCGGTTACATGTTTCGGACAAGAGAATTTAAATATAGTTGTTACCAGTTCATGGACAGCTGCCTATGTAGAATTGGCAGGTATCACAGATTATGAAATGATGGCCCCTGCGGATATGCAACATCCTTCAGAATATGAATTACAGATCGATGATATCATGAAATTAAAAGAGGCTGGCCTGATTGTATGCGGAGGAGATGAGACCAGGATGGAAAAGATCCGGACAGGGCTGGAA
>CBDUCT010000317.1:0-4750 GCA_965365715.1 uncultured Cyclobacteriaceae bacterium
GAAGTTAATCCTCATAGGGGAGTAATCCGGTGAAAGTTTACGTTCATAAGTACTTGAAAGTAAAAAGTCAGATCGAACGTAGTGAGCAGGCTTTTTTATGGCGATCCCCATTCTGGGATCAACGAAGTTAATCCCTGTAAGGGATCACGAATCCCGCTGTTAGTGTAATGAACAATCCAAAGCAATAGGAACAGGCTTTTTAGGTGACAACCCTGTGTTATTTCTAAAAAATATAGTTGGGTTCTAAAATAAAACCCAGATAACTTCAAAAGCTTCAATTGAATATGATTAAGCATAGCCTGAGTTCTACTTCAGAACCCAGATAAAGTGAGCAAAAGGAATCTTAATAAATTATATGAATGCCGGGCAATAAAAAAACAATCAATTAAACTAGTTGGGAGGTATTTATAAGAAGAAAACTAAACAAAGATGCCCAATCTATGTTTGATATTAATGGATGTAACCAGAGTTTTTCCATTATACGGGAAAAAAACTCATCGTACTTAACAAGAAGTGTTTTATCATTTAAAAGTAAATATACGCTTCCGTATATATTGATGGTTTTTAATGAGAAAAATAATTAAATTTAATCTTTATTCAGCGCTGTTCAGTGTGCAGAAAAATCACCTCGATCCTGAAAACGTAGTTGTAAAAGTGGTAGAAGAACCTAATGTTATCATAGTATGATAATCGGAAATCCTATATGGTCATGATCAAACGATCAATTATACAGATCATCTTGCTTCTGGGAATTGTAGTGCCTGCAAATGCACAGGATACCGTATCATTTTCAACTCCTCCCACAATCACCGGCATTGAAAAATATTCATTGAATAATGGTCTGGCATCTACTGATCTGAATGAAGTTTTTATTGATAGAAGAGGTAGAATGTGGGTAAATCCAAATGTAATTACAGCTAGGCAATTTAGATTATCGTTTTTCCAGTTTGATGGGACACAAAGCATTTTCTATAATCTTAAACCGGAGTGGCTTGCGGAAGAGAGCAAAACCCCAACCTGGTTTATTTTAGGGGAAACGCAACAGGGGTTTTTATATGGCTCAAATCGTCTCCATAACATTCTTTTTTATTGGCATCCTGATACCCAGGAGCGATACTTTTTCCCTCTAAAAGATGAAGGAAAACTCTTAAACATGGTTTCTGATACCGAGGGTGGAGTTTTGGTCTTAACTGTGCAGGTTTCAGATGAGAGAGATCTTTCATTAGAAACATACAGAGTATTTCGTCTTTTTGAAGGTTCAAAGAGACAGGTTGGATCTATTCAACTTGATTTTAAGGACGATTTCTTGCCAATTTCTCCCAAACGATTTACTTATCCATTTGAAGTAACTGACGACCATGCATGGTTTTTTCACCAGCGTAAAGGATTGGTCAAGGTGGACCTTAAAAGTGGATCGATGGAATTTACACCCTGGACGGCTTTTAGAAGTATCTCTTCTATCAAAAAGAACCGTTATGATGTCCCTAATATTAGTTTTGAATGGAAAATGATTGGTGTCGAAAAGGACAAAATATTGCTATTTCTGGGACATCAAAATGGTTTTTATACACTTAGAAGCCATGATAATCATTTAGAACATAACTTCAGACTTAACAATTTAATATTAAGGGATAACAAAGTTGGAGACATGCTAAAAGTCTTCTTCACACGAGACAAGAAAAGTAACCTTTTCATAACATCGGGATATTTTAAACCTTATACATTCCCTTTTAAAGTAA
The DNA here is from genome assembly GCA_965365715.1 of uncultured Cyclobacteriaceae bacterium. GTDB lineage: Bacteria > Bacteroidota > Bacteroidia > Cytophagales > Cyclobacteriaceae > JAGTVG01. The sequence goes on from CBDUCT010000317.1 coordinate 1,740, forward strand.
AAGACTTTCAAGCTTTAATGATAGACCATACCGGTGATTGGTATGATTATACAGGAATTGTACAAGAAATGAACAATGTTGCTGGTATGGATTATCATCCACATGGTCAATACTTCAGTTCAAATTTTCAATATGAATTAGGATCGACAGTAATGGAGGAGGGAATGGCTATTGTGGATCTGCAACCGGACCTGAAAATTGATACATTTAATCCTGATCTCGGATATGGTATGCGGTCCATTACAAGTTTAGATTCTAAAACCTTATTGGTGAATACTGAAGTCCAAATCATGATACTTAGTCTTGCTGATGGATCTTGGAAGCGCTTATTAGGAAGGGATGTCATTGTAAATGGTTTATCCAAATTTATTTCACAAAATGGCAAGGTGTGGATATCCAAAAACTTGGAGGATTCGGCAGAATTGATTTCATACAACCTCGTCAATAATCAAATTGAACATTTTCCTGTCGACTTAGAGTTTGAAAAGTTTGTTTTCTTAAATGATAAAGAAATAGCACTATTTCAAGACAGAGGTGAATTCCAGATTGTCGGACAACTCTATATATTCAATCTTGATTCGAAGACAAAACGATCTTTCATGTACAACGATATGCCTTTCAGCATTGGAGATAAAGTAAATGATCTCCTTCTTTTAGAAGACAGCATCCTTTGGGTAGGAGCCCAGAATGGTCTTTGGCAAATTGATTTTTTAAAGAACGAAATCAAACACATTAACCGACCTGATCAGTTGAAAGATGCAAACATTATTTGTATTCATCAGGATGAGGATGAAAGACTTTGGTTAGGAACCGGAAAGTCAGGAATCCTTATTTACAATCCCGAATCCAAGAACATTAAACAAATATCAGAGGCACAAGGTATATCAAATAACCGGGTAGTTAGCATTCAGCTTGATGATAAAATGAATAGGTGGGCGGCTACATTAAACGGTATTACAGTTTTAGATCCGCTGGGAAATATATTGTTTACCTTAAAGCAATCAGATGGATTGGCTAATGATCACTTCAATCGCCTCTCCTATTACAAACTCTCAGATGGAAAGTTGGTTTTTGGAGGCATTTCTGGTGTAAGTGTTTTAGATCCAAAATTCATTCGCAACACTTTCGCACAAGTTGACACCACAAAAATATATTTGACGAAAATAGAATATTACAATAAAGAGGAAGGAAGAACTGTAGTACATCAAGGTTCAATTGATCAAAATATTCCCATTCAAATCCCTGCTAATCACCGCTATATAAATCTTGATTTTGCTATTTCAAAATATGTCAGTCTGGATGAGCATACTTACGAATATCGTTTCCTGCCAAAAGAATTCGTAAATAATTCTTCATCATCGATTCCCTGGACCAACCTAGGTTCAAATAGTTCTGTGACTATCAATAACTTACCCACTGGAAATTACTTTGTTCAGGTTAGGGGGATCGATCATCGTTCAATCCCTGGTACTGAACATCTTAAAATAGAAATAAATGTGCATGAGTATTTTTATCGCACCTGGTGGTTTTACCTATCTTTAGCTATTACATTCATCCTAATTGCCTGGATATGGATAAGACGAATAAACACTGAAAAGTTACGACTTGAACTTGAGGTGGATCGAAGAACCGATCAAATTCAAAAAGATAAAGCGACCATCGAGCAACAAGCAAAGCAATTAAAAGAACTGGATCTGGCCAAGTCTCGTTTCTTTACTAATATTTCTCATGAGTTTCGAACTCCATTGACGGTGGTCCTGGGTACAGTGGAACAAATTAAAGACAATGAGCGGATCAGGAAAATCATTAAGCGAAACGCTGAACAACTCTTGGAGTTGGTCAATCAGATCCTGGAATTGAGAAAGCTCGAGTCCACCAACATTTTTACTAAACCAATCCAGGGGGATATGGTGGCATATCTCAAGTACATCATAGAATCTTTTCATTCCTTCGCACTCAAGAAAGAGATTCTGATAAAGTTTGAAACAGGGCATCAACAGTTTGTAGTGGATTACGATCCTGATAAATTGCTCCGGATCGTATCTAACTTATTGGTAAATGCCCTGAAATTTACACCTGCAGGTGGAGAAGTGAAAGTTTCACTTGAAATCATGAGGATTACGGATGCCCCCTATTATCAAATTTCGGTTTCTGATACTGGATTGGGAATTCCTTCCGAAAAACTCTCTAAGATATTTGACCGCTTCTACCAGGTTGACGATGAGGTAAGTCGTACCGGAAGTGGTACCGGCATTGGATTAGCATTAGTAAAAGAACTGGTTAATGTACTTGGCGGAGAAATCAGTGTTGAAAGCAGACTTAAAAAAGGAACTACATTTAAAATAAAACTTCCTATAACTAATCAGGCAGAAATGGAAATAGAGATGCCAGAGATGTATGTTTCATCATCCATTACGTCTGAGAGTATTCCTGCTACCCAAAATTCCCTCACCCTCGCTGGCAATTCGGACCTTCCTTCTCTTCTGATCGTAGAGGATAATCCTGATGTGATGCAGTATTTGATCACTTGTCTAAACGCTGAATATAAATTGCTGTTTGCGCTAGATGGTCATGATGGCATTCAAAAAGCATTGGAAAAGGTGCCTGACATCATTCTCAGCGATGTCATGATGCCTGAAGTGAATGGATTTGAACTTTGCAATACCCTGAAGACAGATGTACGTACCAGTCATATCCCTATTGTATTACTGACAGCTAAGAGCGATTTAGATTCCCGGATAACCGGTTTGCAGCAAGGGGCGGATGCCTATCTGGTCAAACCATTTGATAAAATAGAGTTGCTAAAACAGCTTCAAAATTTATTAAACCTTCGTCAAAAATTACGGGATCGTTATACCAATACGAAGAATTTTTCACCAACTGAAGATGTTGCTATAAGAATGGAGGATGAGTTTATTACACGGGTTAGAGAAGTGATACTGGAAAATATGGTCCGGGAAGATTTTGGTGTACATGAATTGTGTAAAAAGGTGGGAATGAGTCGCACGCAA
>CBDUCT010000318.1:0-4747 GCA_965365715.1 uncultured Cyclobacteriaceae bacterium
TGCCAGAACCACATCATATTTTGATGAGAAGTGGTTTACTTCTCTGGAACCTTCATAAGCAGCAATAGCCAGACCAACCCTGTCGAAATTTTTTTCAACTTCCAAAGGCGTTTCAAGGCTAATCGGCTCATCCCATACCTCCTCCCACAATTTGACATATTCTGAATTGGCCACTTGAATCAAAACGGCTTCTTTGCTGGCATTATTCTGTTCGACAGGATTCAGGAAGGGGGCAAGTGCCTGATCAGCTGCCGGATTTCCAAGTTGCTCGCCAGTGGCTCTGCCATCCCAGAAGTTACCACCAACGAATATTCCTTCCTCTTCATCGAAAAATAATACCGGGCTTGAAGTAGCATAGGCGGCACTGGGCGGTTTCCTGTTTCCAAATCGCTGTTCAACGGCTCCGGGATATACCGCTCCGTGTGCATTAATCTCAGATGTAGGTCCAGTAAATCCCACCTCCGGAATATGACAGTCTGCACAGGACATGTTGTCCGGTGCAGCGATCTTGTCAAAGAAGAGTTTTTTCCCCAACTCTTCAACTGGAGAAAGATCAGAAACTGGTTTACTGATTCGATCCGATTTTAAACCCAACTCGTACTTAGAAAAGAAATTGTTATAGGAATAGAATATACTTCCTGAGACAATTAAAAACGTAAAGGGTAAAATAAATCTCAGCATTTTTATAATGTAAAGTTTATAAAAATTGATATCTAAACATAAGAATTTTTCAATATTATACAATCAACTCCATAACCTGTCCCAGGAACGAATCTCATCCCATTCAGGGGTTGGAGCAAACATTTTTTCGCCATCAATGAGGTATTTCTTTACAACCTCTTCATTCAGTTCCACGCCAATACCTGGTTTTTCTGGAACTTTTACATATCCATCTTCGACAATAGGTCCATCTAAACCCGTAACCAGATTTTCCCAGTCCTCATTATCCACAGCATGATGCTCCAGCCACATAAAGTTTTCCGTGGCAGCAGCACTATGTACTGATCCCAGGAATGAAACAGGACCAGCAGCATGGTGATGCATAAATCCAACGCCATGTTTTGTGGCAAAGTCACCTATCCTTTTGGTTTCAAGGATACCTCCAGCTGTATTCGGATCCGGATGAACGATATCTACTGATCTGGTCTCTATGAGTTCTTCAAATCCTCCCTCAAGGCGGTATATATCTTCTCCGGTTTGGGTTGGGGTAGTTGATGATTGCGTGATCTCTTTCCACTGCTTTGTCAATTGCCATGGAATGATATCTTCAACATAAGCCAGGTTATAAGGTTCTGTGGCTCTGGCAATTTTAATTGCTTCATTGACATCAAAGTGGCCCCAATGGTCGGTACCCATAGGAATATCGTAACCAATTGTCTCACGCATAACATGTAAATATTCCATTAACTTTTCCATGCCCTTATCGGTGATCTGCACACGCGTGAAAGGGTGTTCGGTATTACTGTAAGATTTGTAATCGTATCTGTATGGGTTATAGGGTGCTTCAGGAGCGTTAATAAGTGCTCCCGGAATATCCTTGATGAGGTTAATCCCGATATCCATTTTCAAGGCAGTATAACCCTGATCAATTCGTGCTTTCATGCGTTTGGCATATTCATGGGGATCTTTCGATACGGTGGTGTCACAATAAACCCGGACACGGTCCCGGTATTTACCGCCCAGCATCTGATAAACTGGTACTCCATAAGCTTTCCCCGCAAGGTCCCATAATGCCATTTCCACGCCTGACACACCCCCTCCCTGCCGTGCATGATGACCAAATTGCTTGATGATGCCAAACAACCTTTCCACATTACAGGGATTTTCACCAAGAATCCGGCTTTTTAAAAACAGTGCATATTCTTTGGCAGCACCGTCCCGAACATCCCCATGACCTACTATACCCTGGTTGGTATAAATCCGCACAATAGGTGTACGAAAAACAACCCCTTTCCCAATTTCTGCAATTCGCATATCGGTAATTTTCAGATCTGTCGGACTGGAGTTTCTATTTACATTCTGAGAGGCATAGGCTACCTGGGTAGCTGTAGATGCTGTGGTCAGGCCGGCCAGGCTGAGTCCTCCGAGGCCAGCTTTTTTCAGGAAAGATCGTCTATTATTTACTTGTTTCTCTTTTTCTTCCTTAAGGGTATTTTTAAAAATTTTCTGAAGTTTTTTGTTTCTGTATTCCATGATTTAAAGCTTTTATTTATATCTATTAATCTCTTTTATTTCGGGATAATCATCCGTTCGGATCCATTAATTATACAACCCACCTCTTGATGAACTATCTGCTTTATACGGTATCAAGATATTGGTCAAATGCCCAATCCTGGTAACGAGTTTTTCAAAATTAGCATGCGATCTTGAGGCATGATTAAAAAATTAAACTCAAAACAGCGGCATATAACCTGATGCTCAGATAAAGTTAAGGAATTATGACAAAATATTCTATTAAGGCATAAATATTGGAGTGTAAGTCAGGAATGTTGCATTTACCGCTTACTGAGAGCCCGATCTCTAAATAGGTCATTTTTGATGTTGTAGTCGATACGTATTTTCATTTTCGGTTTGATGATAGCTAGTTTTTGTAATAAATGCCTTCAAAAACCGGGATAAATAGAAAGATCTTTCTGAATAGAATATTTCTTTCTGCCAGTCCGTTCTCGTGCATCAATTGCCTGATCTCATCTCCAGGCATTCCGTGACTATCGCTTACAGGTTCCCGGATTATTATTCTGCCTCCGGGTTTCAGTATATAAGCAAGTTTCTCTATAACCGGATTTCGGATTGCCTTATCGATATCATGAAGAACAAAATGAATTAAAATCACATCATATGTATTTTCAACAAGGTCCATTGTTGTAATATCCCCAAGAATGTAATTCACATGATCATAATCCTGAAAGCGATGTTTCACCACTTTCATCCAGGATTCGGAGATATCAAGACAGGTAAGTACTCCCTCCCGCTCTTCCAGTTCCTTTGCGATAATATTAGATGAAGGACCCGCCCCGGAACCGAAATCCATTACTTTCTCATCTCCAGTCAATTCACATTTCTTTACTATGCTCTTGTATGCAGGATGCATTATTGTTTCTGCAAAGAACAGATAGTTTTTAATCTCATTTTTTGAAGGTTGTGTTATTCCTCCGTTTTTACCATTTTCAATTTCATCAATATCAATCTCATCAACAAATGCCGTTATCTTTAAATAAGATACAACTCCTACAGTCACAAAAACCAGGATGATGACCAGAATCGTGATGAATATTTTCATTGCTGAATAAGTTGATTGTGTCAATGCATCTGTAATTTGAGATTGTATCTAAATTACGATATTGGCATTGGATAGGTTCCAATCAGAAACAATAATTATATATCCGGTAATTCTGATATTTACGCGGTACCCGATCTAAAAACTTTAACTCCGATCGACTTTTAATATCTATCAGCAACCATAAGTCTGAATGATACCTAGATAGATTTTTTAAGGAAGAGATTAAATCCAAAGTGATTGTCGCTATTGACAATACCCGTTTGGTGCATGAGGCATTGCCTCTGCCTCTTTATTTAATTTACACAATTCTGCATATTTGTTTTAGAAAAAATTGTTTGGATAAAGAGACAATTATCCGGATACATGTATAACAAAGATGTTTTACTTTTCTTTGTAATGATTAGTTAATTCAAACCCTGACAGAACAATTAGCAGAACAGCCAGACTCCATAATAAAAATAAGCCTCGCACCGGAAGCATCAGGTCACCAAATATTAACCAGATTATTAGAACGAAACCACCACATAGATTTATCGCTATAGCGCCTTTTAAGCCAAGACCGGAAGTATTCCTTTCAGATTTATTAAGAAATTCGATGAATAGAGCCACTGCAATGCCAATAAAAACGCCGCCTAAAATACTGGGGTAAAAAGATGATTCAACTTCCGGTACCCCGAGAAAAACCGCAAGTTTGTTCGAATAAGCCAGAAGCAGGATGCCCAGAATCAGGTTTATGATGAAATCAACAAGAAGAATGACCTTTCGTGTTTTCATATCAATAATGACAATGGCTCGTTAGTGTTTGTAGACAAGGAAATCATATCCATTTACCTATTAAATAATTAAAATTTGATCAATTGTTCTAACTTTTAGTTAGCCACTGCTTTTCAACATAATGCATTAGCTGTTTGCTACATTTCTTTTAAGCTTATCATTTAATTCCTCTAAATGTTCTTTATGTTTTAAAAGATTATTTAGTTGAGCCTCAAATGTTTTTGTGTCCTTTAAATTTGAAAATGCCAGTTTGCTTTTGGCAATCGAATAATATATTAAAATATTATAATAATTGAACACTAAAATCGACTTTTGAATAAAATCAGCTTTCCATCCAGCAAATCTGTGTTTTATTCCTTCATTTATAGTTTTTCAGCTTCAACAATACAGTAAAAAGGTTCGACGTCAAATTCTTCACCGAACTGGTTGATTGCTATTGTTTTCAATCCACATTCCATTAAAAATGATTTGTTTTCCCTTCAATATATTCACAATACAACTTAGAAAACACAATAGAATCCTCAAATCGATCGGAGGTATAAAAATGTTGTCTTAGGATACCCTCTTTTTTAAAATTATACTTTTCCATTAATCTTAAAGATGGGATATTTCCAATTCCAACTAAAGCTTCAATCCTATTCAAATTCATTTTATTGAATCCATAATCTATTATTGCATCTATGGCCTCTGTCA
>CBDUCT010000319.1:0-4714 GCA_965365715.1 uncultured Cyclobacteriaceae bacterium
ACGGACTCTCCGGTTGCTCTGAGATCAAAAAAGAGAATTCCTGAATGGCCCGGTGATAAGCACCAGGGGCAAAGGATAATTCCGCGCGCTGATAGAGGGCATCATCGTAGTAAACGGAATTCTTTGCCTGGGTAACCTGGCTCAGGTACCGGTTTGCTTCTGATTGGTTCCCAGTTATGCCATTGATCAATCCGATCTGGTAATTACAGTAATCCTCTTCAGGACTGCCTGCCTGAATGGCCCGTTTATATATTGAGATAGCCGTATTATATTCTTTAGTAGCATAGTAACAGTCGGCCAACCTTAACAGGGCATCTCTATAAAAGAATTGATTTGAGTTGGAACGCAACCTGTCGGTATAAATTCTGAAATGCGGCAAGGCCTTATTATAACTTTTCATGTTATAATAGGCATACCCCAAACCATATCTCGCTTTCAGTGTAGTTTGCGAGGTATTGGAGGGATCCTTACTTAATACCATTTCATATGCTCTCCCGGCTTCTTCCAGACGTTTGCCAATAGCATAGGCCTCTCCAATCCAGAAATAAGATTGAAGGGTTGTTTCCTTATCATAGGGATATTCCAGGGATAGATTAAAGGTTTGTACCGCGTCATAATACCTTCCTGCATTAAATAATGAAGTCGCCTTCCGAAAAGTCACCAGCTGGTACAGCCGCCTTACCTTGTCCGTTTTTACCTGCAAGGATTCTATATATTCCAGGGCAGCATTTACATCATCTGTCAGAAGGTAGGATTCACTGATCAGGGCATCTACTTCCTCCCTGTTTATAGAAGCATGTTCAGACTGGTTATACTTTGTAAGTGCGGGTATGGCCGCGGAATACCTACCTTCTTCAAAATTCAGTTTACCCAGGTAAAACAATGATTCATATTGAATTGAGCTATCGAATTCCTGTTTAGATGCGTTTTCAAAAGCTGTGATGGCAAAGGGTTTATTATCGAGTCTCAGATAAGATAGCCCCAGATAGTAAGATGCATATTGGCCTGTAGCTCCTTTATCTAGTGCGGCATTTTTTAAATGTTCAACGGCTTCAGGAAACAATCCACTTTCATAGGCTGTGAAGCCGGCTTTATATAAAATCTGGGTGGTCGATTTACCCCCTTTCCGTTCGAGGCTGCTTTCAAAGTACCTGTTGGCATTACGGTAATCCTTCTTAAAATAGTAAGCATCGGCAAGCATGATCTCCATGTCACCAACATTTTTAACCTGTCTGCCATCCATAAAAACAGATTGTGCATATGAAATTACCCTGTCATAATCCTTTAATCCATAATAGATCATGGTGATCATTGGCGGTAGTTCTCGTTGTTTATTTCAATAAATCCAGCATAATATGCAGATGCTCCCTGATATTCATTTTCTGCCTGCAGGCTGTACTTAAAATTCGCGAGTGCATCCTCAAATTTCTTCAGGTTGAAATAGCTGTATCCCAGTTTAAATTTTAACTCAAATCTTTGTTCAGGTGAAAGATTGTAGGCCTTTACCTTTTCAAAAGCGGATATGGTTTCCTTGAATTTATTATTCCTGTAGTAATAGTTGCCAAGTTCATAGTATGCCATCATTGATTTCGAATTTGATGGATACTCTGCCACAAAATTTTCAAAAAGGTATTCGGCATCATCATTGAACAGCATCATGGCACAGTAGGCCTGATAATATTTGGCCTCAGCCATCATTTCTGAACTGGGTTCAGTTTTTAAATACTGTTCAAAACTGCTTCTTGCAGCAGCATAATTATTGCTCTCCAGAAGTCTAATCCCTTTGTTAAATATGTTGAGGGAGCTGTTCCGGTCGACCGTATTCTGCCCAAAAAGAGGGAGATATAGCATAACCAGCAAAAAAAGGAAGGCAAACCTCTTTAACATGTAAATAAATAACCGTCTATATGCACCTTTAACGAAAATCAATAGTTTTTATTTGAAATCCTGTAAGAATCCTTATAGCTAAAATCGAACCAAAAAGTAATTTCAATGTAAAAGTTTGTATACCAGTTCTTTTAAGATCTCACCTTCTTTAATACTTCCTACACCAACACCTTTACTTCTAAGATCTGCTTCACGAATATAATGAATATTTTGGATTACTTTACCCAATGGATAATTATGGCTCGCATGAATATATTCATTAATAAAATAGGGATTGACCCCTGTCAGCCGGGCCAGTTTATTCCGGTTCTTATCCGGTGACTGATGAATGATCAGAAGCTTTGAAAACAGATTGAAAATTAAGGCTATTACCGGTATGATCGGATTGGTCCGGGTATTGGCCCCGAAATAATTAACGATCCGGTTTGCCTTAATGATATCTTTTACCGCTATGGCACGCTGCAGTTCAAAAGCATTATAATCCTTGCTTATACCCACATACTTCTGAACAATACCCGGTGTGATGAGGGTTTTCTCCCTATAGTTGATCAGGATCTTGTTTATCTCATTGGATAGCCTCTCGAGGTCATTGCCTATATAATCTACAAGAATCTGAGCTGCATTTAATTCTATATCATGACCCTTACCAGCGATGTATTGCAAAACCCAGTCAGGGATCTGGCTGTCATAGAGTTTTTTGGACTCAACCATTATGGTATGCTGTTGAAGGATCTTAAAGAAAGTTTTTCTTTTATCTAAACTTTTATTCTTATAGGCAAAAACAAGGATAGTGGAGGGTAAGGGATTTTGGAGATAGTTCATTAATGCTTCCTGGCCTGCCTGATTGTTGAAATCCTGAATATCCTGAGCTTCTTTTATGATTAGCACCTGCCTGTCAGACATCATGGGAAATCTTTTAGCATTATTGATTATATCCTGTATTGCAACATCCTTCCCATACAATATGATCTGGTTAAATCCTTTCTGCGACTCCGGAAGCGCATTTTCCTCAATGAATTCCGTGATCTGATCAATATAAAACACCTCTGTCCCCGAAAGAAAATATATGGGTGCGTATTCATTTTCTTTAAGACGTTTTAATATATCTTCCGGTTTATGGACCATAATTATATGTTAATGGAAATTCAAATGAAGAATTTACACAGGTTAAGCAATATTAAATTGCTCGATATAATTTTCCCAATGATAAGGCAATTAAATAAAGCTGCTTTTACCTTTTCTAAGATGTCTGCTTACTAATTTTATTAAAATGGGAAGGATTTTGGGAAAGGTTTATCCGTCTCAGGGGATCCAATTCCTCCACCACGAAAAAACCATCATTTCCTGATCGCTGGTAGAGTGGCATAAATATCATTCCATCCATCGGGATCTGTATCGGGCCATTCCTGTCATGGGCAATGACTTCCCCGGCATTCACTTTCTGAAAATTCAAATAACCAGGTTTCATCCGGAAATTATCTTCCTCAGTGATCCAGTAGTGATGGCGGACCCTCAACTTATGTGGCAATTCAGCAGCAAAGGTCTGAAGCAGTGTCCCGATTTGCATTATACCATTTACATGGTCCGGTGATACTGCACCGGAAGAAAGTAAGATTTCCCATATTCCTGCCGTGTGAAGCTCTACAGCGACTTCACTCCCGATCAAACCTCCTTCAAAAGCAAATGCCAGGTAACCTTTTTTAGTCAGGTATTTCAGCAAAGTTCCTTTTATATGTTTTTCCAAATCCAGGATTAAAGGGAGTTTCAGTGCATTGATCACCGGATCGTCTGAAGTGATCTCAGGGACAACAATAAAATTACCATTGTCCGAGGAAGTGGTATGGAGATCGACACAAACCTTTTTCGTGGATTCATAAGATGATAATTCCTCAAAAATGCTATTCAGTTCCAGGACCTCCTCATCTTCGGCAAAAATATGTTTTGATTCGTTTAAATGTTGAATATGCTCATTTGTCCAGCACCGGTTCAGATCATAGTCAAGGTATCGTTCTTTCTTTTCAATGGCCTTTTTGTTCCCCTCCAGGCCAATAATTTTACCATAAATCTCAAGATTATCCTCCCTTATCTTATTAAAGACCTTATTAATAGCTTTGATACCGGTTAGTTCATTACCATGCAGTCCACCGATCAGGATAATCAATGGTCCTTTCTTCGTTCCTCCTATCTCCCCAATTATCCTGCTCATATTGTCTTACAATGCTTGATCTTTATTGATTAATATATTAAGCAGCGTGGCAGAGATCCTTCTGAAATTATGTTCCGTGATCACTCCCACCAACTTTTCATTTTTAATGACCGGCAGACACCCTATTCTTTTGGATTTCATTATCTCCATGGCCTTTTTAATACTGGCCTCTGGCCCAATGGATATCGGATCCGTTACCATAATATCCTTTACAATACTGGCTTTACTGTTTCCTTTTTCTTTATTCCTGAAATGCCTCAGCATTAGGCCTGAGGAAACCAGGCCTGTGAGTTTTCCTCTTCCATCTTCAACCAACACGTATCTCAGCTTCTGCCAGTCCATCATATCCGCTACCAGTTCGACAATATCATCCTGATGTACAGTGAACAGATCCGTATCCATAAATTCCTCTACGATCAGATGAGTCGGTCGCCAATCGCTGATATCATCTAACCCGGCTAACTTCCATTTATGTACAGGTTTTTCTTTTTTCTGGTTGGAAACCATGGCAGAAGTTATCGCAATGGAGATCTCTTCCCGGTTGGCTTCTTTAGACAATTTAGAAAAGGAATTAAGGATCCATGTTGATCCGTTCTGCCTTGATTCATTCCTTTCTTCTAT
>CBDUCT010000320.1:0-4673 GCA_965365715.1 uncultured Cyclobacteriaceae bacterium
ATTAATGTGCCTTCCTGCAGGCTATATTTAACTTTATCAAACTGTTCTTTAACGAAACCATGTTCTTCGAGCCATACTTCAATTTCAGGTTGTTTCCATCCATTGAACTTGAAGTTGTCATAATACATTCTGAAACCGATCAACAAGTTAGGTTTTTGATCAGAGTGTTTGTATCCGAGAAGAGACATACGATTTTTGATTGTTTTCATGATTAGATCTTCAGGGATAAGGCTATCCGAGTCCAGCCGCTGCTGATTTATAAATGAATATGTTTTATACTTTTTAAAGTTCCCGGCATAACTGTAATCAGATTCAACCAGGTAATCTTTTGACCCAAAACAGGAAGCTAAGGTGAAGAAAACAAGGATAAACGGATAACTCAAGTTTTTCATTTTCAGTTAAACTAGTTTAAAGTAGACGTAAAGTTCTCAGTTTGATCTTTCAAGTTAAGATAATGGTATTAAGAAATCAATCGATATGGGCAAAATAGTTTATTTATTCTTTTTCGCATGTCTTGAGATTGACAAAGTTGATGGAATCTCTACTACAGGGAAAACCTGTAGACCTTAATTGATAACCTTAATCTTCAGAAAAATGTTTTAATAATTTACGATATTTTGATAGAACATTGGCTCTTGAGACAAATCCGATATACTTACCCTCTTTAAGAACAGGCAAATTGAAATGACCGCTGGATTGAAATTTCTGAACGATTTCCTCCATTGAATCGTCGGGAGACACGAAGTTAACGGGAAAATACATCAGGTTGCTGACCTTAGTCGATTCATATAATTCAGGTTTAAATATCACATGCCGGACATTATTTAAGTGAATTATACCCTGAAGGTGATTATTCTTGTCTAGAACAGGGAAAATATTTCTTTTAGAGTTCTGGATGACCTTGACCAGATCGCCCAGTGTTGCGTCTTCATCAACAGTTTTAAATTTTGTCTCGAGAAGATCCTCAACTTTCATAAGCGATAAAACAACTTTATCCTTGTCATGAGTAAATAGTTCACCCCGCTTTGCAAGCTGATAGGTGTAAACGGATGTTTTTTCAAAAGTACTCATTGTGCCATAAGAAAGTGTTGCAACAATCATTAGAGGTAAGAATAATTCATAGCCTCCGGTGATCTCTGCAATGAGGAATATACCGGTTAAGGGAGCATGAAGAATACCTGCAATAACGCCTCCCATTCCAACCAGTGCGAAATTTGTCTGGGATACATTAAGTGAGAAAATCGTGCTTAATATAAAAGAAAAAAGAAGTCCGGCGTGAGCCCCGGTGAACAGGGAAGGGGCAAAAATTCCCCCAATGCCACCCCCTCCGAACGTTATGGAGGTAGCGACTCCCTTAAATAACACCAATGCAAGAAGGATGAGGATGATCACACTATTATTGTCTTTATAGTTAAAATAAAAGGAATTATTGAATAAATGATCAAAATCAGCATGCAGGCTAGCGTTGATTGCTTCGTATCCTTCACCGTAGAGGGAAGGTAGGAGAAAAATAAGAAGTCCAAGAATACTTGCACCAAGAACATAGCGTAAATACCACTTATTAATTTTCTCAAATTTTTGGGCAATGAACAAATACATCTTAGTAAAATAAAGGGATATAAATCCACACAGAATCCCCAGAATGATGTATAAATGAATATCAGATAAAGCAAAGGCGTCGACCACCTCAAAGGGATAAATTACTTTTTGGCCGAGAAAGAAGTAGGAGGTTACAGCACCGGATACAGCGGCAATTAATAAAGGTAATAATGAAGCCATGGTAAGGTCCAGCATCAGAACTTCCAGGGCAAAAACAATAGCTGTAATTGGTGCTTTGAATATAGCAGCTACAGCTCCGGTGGATGCACATGCTATCAACAGCGAAATGTTTTTATAATCAAGCCTCAGAAACCGGCCTATATTTGATCCAAACGCAGCTCCGGTGGCAACTGTAGGACCTTCCAGTCCTACCGACCCTCCGAAACCAACAGTTATTGAACTTGTTATTATGGAGGCATACATCTGGAAGGACCGGATAATTCCGTTGTTTTTAGAAATGGCATATAACACATTGGGTATTCCATGTCCGACTTTATTCCTGATTATAAATCGGATGATCAAGGATGAAGCCAGAAGTCCAATAGCCGGATAAACTATGTACATGATCTGGAAGTATTCATCAGAAAACCCTTTTGTCAGCAATTCCTGTATTATTCTTACGGAATTTTTAATAATTACCGCACCCAAGCCGCCGGCAGTTCCAGCCACAATACTGAGAAGGATCATAAATCTCCTGTCAGAGATACTTCGTTTCCTCCAGAGTAAAATTCGGGTGATCAGTGGTAGTTTCTTCATTTTTCAGGGAATCGCTTATGATGCGTCACAGATTCAAATTTACTTGGAGTTTTTAAGAACATAAAAAAGATAAAACATTTCTATTGCAATCTCCCTGCTTTTTTCCAGATAAAGGTCGGAAGCATCAGAAGTACCATCATATGCAGAGGGATCTAAATAATAAAGAGAGGTTCTGAAATTATTTCCCTTAACAAAGGGCAGGTTGACATCAGCATTGGAACAGACTATAATTGAGCCGAAATCTGTTCCCGGGTTTAATTTATCATTGTATTTAATGGATTTCAAAATAAGAGGTTTGATATTATAGGAATATTTGATTTCATATTTCGGATTATTTCCCCCCTGGATCTTATAGATTATAAATCCAGCCTTTTCCAATGCTTTAATGGCATATTGAGAAATTGCTGAGGCATTAATTCCCCCGGAATGGATTTTTACATTCTCAATGCCATAATAATATGAAGCAGCCGTCGTCCAGGCATGGATGAGTACCGATCTGGCCTTTTGATCGGTTTCTATGAAAATGATTTTTGCAGCATTATCTAATTGTTGGGCTCCTATGATATAATTGGCAATTTCTTCAAGTACGGCCTTCCTCTCAAATGGTATTTTATCATACTCAGGGTAAAGATCCCTTGCATAATTAAACAATATTGGATACAGTTTTTTGGGGCCACTCGAAGATTTCTGGGAATAGGAAGAGAAGGACAGGAAAAGTACAAGAAAAAATGGAAGAATCTTCATTGAAAATCGTATTTAATAGCTTTTAATTACGATATTAATAATATAAATACATTATTGATTATTTTAAACAGGAATATTATTCTGTATTAACAAAATATTAATTATTTCGAATATTTTTATCACATTTAGCAACCACTTTTTGGCAAGACGTTAATTAAGTACTAATTTCGCAACATTGAATTGGAGTTTATAGTTTATAACAAAACTTGAGAGAAGGTGGATATTTTTAATAAAAGAATCAATAACCAGAGTCCCCTTGGTCATTACGCACACGTTCAGCCGGGATATTTCATGTTTCCGAAATTAGAAGGGGAAATAGCACCAAGAATGTTCTTTAGAGGAAATAAGGTGTTAACCTGGAGTTTAAACAACTATTTAGGACTTGCAAATCACCCGGAAGTGAGGGAGGCGGATGCACAAGCTGCCAAAGATTGGGGCTTGGGCTATCCCATGGGCGCGAGAATTATGTCCGGTAATTCCAAATACCACGAACAATTTGAAAATGAACTAGCTGATTTTGTCAAAAAAGAAGCTGCTTTATTATTAAATTATGGATACCAGGGTATTATGTCTATTATCGACACACTGGTTGACCGCAAGGATGTGATTGTTTATGATGCTGAAGCGCATGCAAGTATAATTGATGGGGTCAGATTGCATATGGGTAAAAGATTCGTCTATCATCATAATGATATGGAGAGTCTTGAAAAGCAATTAATCAGGGCTGAAAAGATCTGTAAGGAGACAGAAGGTGGTATATTGGTTATAACAGAAGGTGTTTTTGGGATGTCCGGAAATAATGGGGATCTGAAAGGTATTGTTGCTCTGAAAGCAAAGTATAACTTCAGGCTGCTTGTTGATGATGCCCATGGATTTGGAACTATGGGCAAGACGGGAGCCGGCCTTCCTGAAGCTCAGGGCGTAACGGATCAGGTAGATCTTTATTTTTCTACTTTTGCGAAATCAATGGCCAGTATAGGCGGATTTGTTGCAGGTGAGAAAGAGATTATTGAATACCTGAGGTTTGGCATTCGATCCCAGATTTTTGCAAAATCGCTTCCTATGCCACTGGTCATTGGTAATATCAAACGTCTTGAATTACTAAGGACAAGACCAGAATTAAAGGAAAATTTATGGAAAATAGTTAATGCCCTGCAATCAGGATTAAGAAAGAGAGGTTTTAATCTGGGTACTACAGAATCCCCGGTAACACCCGTATTCTTAAGCGGAGGCATTGTTGAGGCAGCTAACCTGATCCTAGATATCAGAGAAAAATATAAAATATTCTGCTCTGTAGTTATATACCCGGTTGTTCCAAAGGATGTGATCATGCTTCGGTTAATACCTACTGCAGCACATACTTTAGAAGATGTAGATGAAACAATTGCAGCTTTTGAAGCTATTAGCCAGAAATTAAAAAGCGGTCACTATCAGCATGATGGTATGGAGGCCGTTATTAATGAATAATAAAAAAAACAGGCTTATTTATTGATTTATAACTATTTTCATTAAATTGCCACAGAAATTATCCATTTTAATAACTAATAAATCATATAACATATGAAAAGATTTGA
>CBDUCT010000321.1:0-4672 GCA_965365715.1 uncultured Cyclobacteriaceae bacterium
TGTAAGGCAATAGATTATCTTTTTCATATCTGGATAATTTTAAGTTTTATAAATATGTCAGACGAGAAGCTGAGCTGAGCCCATCAGAAATGAGGGGTTATGAATTGTTTTTTTCTGAAGAGGCCGATTGTTTTCATTGCCATTCAGGATCGCTTCTGATGACGACCAATGATTATTATAACAATGCAAAAGATACAACTTTTGAGGATTCCAGGGATCGCTTTGCTGTTACCAATAACCTGATGCATACCGGGGCATACAGGGCACCTTCACTGATCAATTGTGAGATCAATGGGCCGTATATGCATGACGGGCGTTTTAAAACCCTGGATGAGGTCATTGATTTTTATTCTGAAGGATTGGTTTATTCGGATTATGTCGATCCTTTGATGAAGAATGTACGTGAAAATGGTGTGCAATTATCTGATGAAGAGAAAGCCGATCTGAAGGCATTTTTATTAACCCTGACCGATAATGAGTTGCTGACCAACCCGGCCTATGGGCCACCCTTGGATCTCGGGGAATATCTGGCACAATGATCCATCTTTTGAGGATAGATAGAGAACAATAATGCATTCTTAGGGGGTAGACAGAAAACAGAAATACATTCCCTGCAGATTGATAGAGAATTCAATTACCTGCCGGAGGATCCCTCCAGGAAAATTGCGGTATCCTTAATGAGGTCATTGTGGCCAGCCTCCAACACAGTAATATTTAAATCGATCCCCTTGTCCTTCAAAAAGTTGAAGTGCTTCTCGAGAATTATCTTGTCTTCTTTGCCCAAGAATACAGAAACCGGGATCTTATGTGTCCTCAGTAGATCTATGATCCGGCGTTTTCTTATTCCAAGATTTCGGAAGAACATCCAGGTATAATACACTCT
This sequence comes from uncultured Cyclobacteriaceae bacterium, assembly GCA_965365715.1. Lineage (GTDB taxonomy): Bacteria > Bacteroidota > Bacteroidia > Cytophagales > Cyclobacteriaceae > JAGTVG01. Next base: position 884 of record CBDUCT010000321.1, read on the forward strand.
TTCCCGCTTTTCCAGGGTATTCATCTGTGATTTTGCAAATCGCAAAACGCCGTGATGTACTAATCCCAGAGAGGTCATCGAGTCTGCAAACTTGAAAAAGTATTCCGGATGATGTACAAAGTATTTGAAAAGGGACCGTGTAAGCCGGGAACCGGTTCCCACCTTGTACCATATGTTGGTCCTGAATCCATCCGGCGCGATCAGGATCAAATCTTCAATTCTTTCAGGGAATAATTCCATAAGCATCAGGGAGATTTTTGCCCCAATACTGAATCCTATGTTAGAAAACCCGGAAATATTGTTGCTGTCTAAAAATCTTCCAAAAAAGGTTTTTATGGTATCCTTCGAAACAGGGATGCCAGATTTAGATGTGTTATCATCCCCATGGAAAGGCAGGTTGAAACAGTAGATTGTGAATTTATCTCCAAATACTGATTCGAAGGGTTCATAATAACTATTATCCTGGCCAAAGCCGTGAAATGCCAGGGCTGTTTTACTACCCTTACCAATCTTGATGAATTTAAGATCAAGCTTATTTTCTAATATGGTTCCTTCAACAAAAGCCAAGATATTGAATTGATTATTTTAACTTTCTCTGGATGTAAACTTAGTGTAATTACTTCTAAAATCAATAAACAGATGCTTGCTGAAATGAATTGAATGTTGATATTGAGGCAAATTTAATGCCTCCTTGTATTCTGACCTTTTGATTTATATATATGAATTCAGATTAAAACTTAAAATTAGGATCGACTGTAAATTTTTGTTGTTTACCGGTTAAAAAAGATCACTCGCCGAAAAATACTATCCCTGCATCTAACAGGTGCGTAGTTTTATTATAGATAACAATTCATTAAATATACGGTCATATGAGCACCTTGGAAAACATTCTTGCCGACTTCCTGCCACAATTTCTAAATCTTGTAATCATTCTGGCCTTGTTGAGATTCTATATCATCTCCGGGATATTGTTAGTACTGTTTCTGCTTAAAAGGGTATGGTATAATTCCACAAGTTTTGCTTCTGGTTCAGATGACCGGATATCCCCACAGAGTACCACTGAAATAAATTTTAACAAACTTTTAACAGGTTTTCCCAAACCTTTTTCACCCAATGAAGTATACTAGTAGAAAACTTAGAAGAATTTTATAGTTTCCGACGTTCCGATGGAGAATATATCAGAGAAAATATTAGAAACTGCAGGAAGTCTTTTTCTCAAATACGGGGTAAAAAGCATTAGTATGGATGATATAGCACGAGAATTATCCATATCAAAGAAGACCATTTACCATTTCTTCAAGGATAAGAATGAGATGGTCTACCTTATTTCAGAGCGGTTCCTGCAGGTACAGAAGAATAAATTTGACAGGATAAAGGAGGAGTCAAAGGATCCCATTGAATTGCTATATGGAGGGACCCTGCATGCCAGGGAGATCTTTGAAAAGATCAATCCCTATATATTATTTGATATCAGAAAATATTATAAAGATGCCTGGAGGCTGTATCTGGATTTTGAGAAGCATGTCATGTTTGGCTCATTGGTCGTTACGCTGCAGGAAGGCATTGAAAAGGGATTATTCAGAGCTGATATTGATGTTCAGATTCTCGCTACATTAAGAATGGAAGAAATAAAGCTTGCTTTTGATAAGGACGTATTTCCTTCCGAATCCTTTAATTTCAAGGAAGTCCAGTACCAGATACTGGATCACTTTTTTTATGGCATCATGACAGAAAAAGGTTATGCCCTATTAAACAAATACAAAGAAAACTATGTTACCGATGATCAGAAATAGAATTATATATGCCGTAATTGTACTTACAATCTTACCCATCCTTGCATTGGGAAGCACTTCCGGTTTGCCACAAGCCGAAGTAAAATACTTCACCTTGCAGGACTGTATAGATTATGCCATTACCAACAACCAGGCGCTGAAGATTGCAGAACTGGAGAAACAGGTATCCAAGGCAAAAGTGGGGGAGTATTTATCCCAAGGATTGCCACAGGTAGACGCCAGTGTCAATTTCAACAAGAACTTTACCGTTATGAAGACATTTGTCCCCTCTTTTATTTTTGATCCGACAGCACCGGAAGATGAGTTCACGGAAGTGGCCTTCGGTACACCGTATGACGGGATGATCGGTTTGAATGTGTCCCAGATGATCTTCAAAGGATCTTTTTTCGTAGGAATGAATGCTTCGAAAACCTATGTCGAATTATCCACCAAGGAACATATACAAACCCAGATCGATGTAGTTGAAGCCGTTTCCAAAGCCTATTACACCGTTCTGGTCAATGAGATTGGAATTAACCTTCTCGAAGCCAATCAAAGCAGGCTTGATTCCCTGCTCAATGATACGAGGGTGATGTTTGAGAACGGGTTTGCTGAAAAGATCGATGTGAACAGGACCCAGGTGGAATTCAATAATGTGAATACACAATTGACCAATGCCCGGAAGATGTTGATAATCAGCAAGCAGCTTTTGAAATACCAGATGGGCATGCCGGTAGCAGAGGAATTGGAAATAACAGAAAAACTGGAGAATATGGAGTTCCGGATCGAAGAACTCTTTGACCTGGAGGCTAGTTATCAGAGAAGGATAGACTATTCAGTGCTTCAAACCAGGGAAGAACTGGCCTATTTAAATATGAAAAACAACAAGGTGCAGTATGTTCCCAATATCGACCTGGTCATGGGTTGGGGCATGAACGCAGGGGTGAGGGATTTCAATAGCCTGTGGAAATTTGGTGATTCACAGGTATGGCCGAATTTCCAGGTGGCAGGGATCGCCATGTATATACCCATATTCGATGGTCTGTACAAATCAAAGCTGATCCAGCAGAACAAACTCCAGATCCAGCAGCTGGGTTACCAGAAGAAGATGTTGGAGAATTCCATTAACCTGGAGGTGGAAGACAAGAGGACCAGTGTGCAGTCAAACCTGGACCAGCTTGAAAACCAGATGGAAAATATGGAACTGGCAGAAGAGGTATATACTACATCAAGAATTAAATACCAGGAAGGTGTAGGTTCCAACCTGGAAGTTATCGAGGCGGACAATGCTTATGTAGCTGCCCAGACCAATTATTACAATGCCTTATATGATGCCTTATTATCAAAAATAGAACTTGAAAAAGCACTTGGAGTATTAGATATAAATTACAATGAACAATAATATGAAATTCAGCAAAATACTTTCTATAATGATCGCAGGCCTTTTGGTGGCCTCATGCCAGAATTCCAGCACCTTGGATGAAAAAATGGCTGAATTAAAAACCAAAAAAGCAGAACTGGCGGACTTGAAAAAATCGATCAGTGACCTGGAGCAGGAAATTGCAAACCTTGACCCGGAATTTGCAAAAGCAAACCGCAAGGCCACCCTGGTAACCACAATTCCTGTTAAGAACGGGCATTTTGAGAGTTTTATCGAGGTAAGTGGTTCCGTGGAATCCAGGAAGAATGTTTTGATCTCAGCTGAAACGCCGGGTTTGATCGAAAGGATTTATGTGCTGGAAGGGGAAGCAGTCAAGGCAGGCCAGACCCTGATACGGCTCGACAATGAAATACTAACGAGCAATTATGAAGAGTTGAAGACCAGTTATGAACTGGCCAAAACCATGTATGAAAGGCAATCCAATCTCTGGGCACAAAAGATCGGTACGGAAGTGCAGTACCTGGAAGCCAAGAACCGCAAGGAGGCGCTTGAAAACCAGTTGAAAACACTTAAGTCTCAAATCGATAAAACCTTTAGCAAAGCACCATTTGCCGGCACTAGTGACAGGTTGGACGC
>CBDUCT010000322.1:0-4670 GCA_965365715.1 uncultured Cyclobacteriaceae bacterium
AATATTATGTCAAAGAAAACGTAGTTCTAAAGGTTTATCCAATGGAGATGCGTTATGGTGGACCAAGAGAAGCCTTGCTTCACGCTATATTCCGACAGAATTACGGTTGTAGTGCTTTGATCATAGGAAGAGATCATGCCGGCGTAGGCAGCTATTATGGCCCATTTGATGCACAGAAGATCTTTGACGAGATCCCTGAGGATGCTCTGCACATCAAGCCACTCAATATTGACTGGACTTTCTGGTGCCATGGATGCGGTGAAATGGCTTCAATGAAAACATGTCCACATGGAAAAGAAGACAGGGTGCTGATCAGTGGTACTAAAGTAAGAGAGATGCTGGATAACGGCGAAATGCCACCTAAGGAATTTACAAGACCTGAGATTGGTCAGATATTAATGGATTATTATCAAAGTTTATAAATTAAGAAAAAATGGCTGAACAAAAAGCAACGAATATCACATGGCATTCAGGTGCCATTACCAAGGATGATAGAGAAAGACTCTTAAACCAGAAAGGGATTGTTATATGGTACACTGGTTTATCCGGATCAGGCAAGTCAACGCTAGCACATGCAGTAGAAGAAAAACTGTTTGAAAATGGCAATATCAGTTATGTCCTGGATGGAGACAATATCCGCCATGGGCTGAATAAGAATCTGGGATTCTCTCCCGCTGACAGGGAAGAAAATATCCGCAGAATCGGCGAGGTATCTAACCTCTTTGCTGATTCCGGAGTTATTGCCATGACTGCGTTTATTTCACCTTACAGAGGGGACAGAGATAAAGCACGGGAATTGGCACCGGAAGGAAGGTTTGTTGAGGTATATGTCAAAGTTCCTCTTGATGTAGCTGAAAGCAGGGACCCAAAAGGATTATACAAGAAAGCCAGGGCTGGCGAAATCAAGGAGTTCACTGGAATTGATGCTCCATACGAAGAACCATTAAATGCAGAACTGGTGATTGATACCAGTGAGCATTCTCTGGAAGATAGTGCGGATATTGTTATCAATTATTTGAAAGAGAAAAGTCTGATTAACTAATTTATTTATCCCGAAAAGAAAAGCTGCCTTTTAAGTTTTAAAAACATAACTCTGTTTAGTGCCAGGTGTTTGAAACTTATCAGGCAGTTTTTTTATGCATCCTAAAGTTCGTTTTTAAACGGATTTTCTATTAGATGAGATATTGAATCCAGGATAATAAACATTTAATCCTTAAAATTCAATTCCATGCATAGTAATTGATCACTTATGAAATCTCATTCCTCAAGATCTACTACAGATTCTGTCCTATCAAGTGATAATCTTTACGGCTTATTCTAATCGCTTTTAGCTGCTGGTTGAAACAGCCTTGTTTCGCATCAATTATTAGCCGTAAATAACAGAAAAAATATTGTGTGATCTGGAAATCTCATGATCAGATTACAATACCAAGAAAATGTCATATTGGAAGTTCAAAGAAATTTCAAGCTTCCAGAAGAGAGACTTTTTTAAAGGAAAACAAAAACGTTTGAAGAAGGCATGACTGACAATACCCCTGATAACTCTTCTTTTATTGATTTTAGAATTGCTTTAATACACTCAGGACCAATTTTTTAATTAAAAAAACTTTAATTTTGCCAATTCAATTAAACAATTTAAATTCTGCACAGGCAGAAGATCATCATGGATTTGCTTGAGAAAATAAAAACTATCAAACAGGAGATAAAGGAGTTCAGTGCTGCGGATAATGATCAGCTTGAGTCTTTCAGGTTGAAATTTATCAGTCGTAAGGGGATCATGTCAAATCTCTTTGATGAGTTTAAATCAATACCTAATAATCAAAAAAAAGCTGTCGGTCAGGCCCTGAATGATCTGAAAAATGATGCACAAACAAGATTTCAGGAATTGGTATCCTCGCTGAAATCCCAGGATAGATCTACAGAATCAAGCGGAATTGACCTCTCCCTTCCTCCTGTGCAAAATACCCTTGGGACAGTTCATCCACTTACATCCGTTAAACTGCAGATCATTGAGATCTTTGAGAGAATCGGCTTCAATGTTTCTGAAGGACCGGAAATCGAAGATGACTGGCATAATTTTACAGCGCTGAATTTCCCGCACAACCACCCTGCCCGGGAGATGCAGGACACTTTCTTTATTGAGAAACCAAGCAAAGCGGATGATAAAAGTGAAGATATCGCCTTACGAACACATACATCCTCCGTACAGGTAAGGGTTATGGAACAGACCGATCCACCGATCAGGACCTTATCTCCAGGAAGGGTATTCCGGAATGAGGCTATATCTGCGCGTGCACATTGTATCTTTCACCAGGTGGAAGGACTTTATGTTGACGAAAATGTAAGTTTCGCTGACCTAAAACAGACATTGTATTATTTTGCACGTGAGATGTTCGGAAAAGATACTAAAGTACGTTTCCGTCCATCCTACTTTCCTTTCACTGAACCTAGTGCAGAACTTGACATTACCTGCCTGATATGTCATGGAGAGGGATGCCCAATATGCAAATATTCCGGATGGGTAGAAATAGGAGGGGCAGGGATGGTAGATCCAAATGTCCTTTCAAACTGCAATATTGATCCTGAAAAATATACCGGATTTGCCTTTGGCATGGGGATCGAAAGAATAACCATGCTGAAGTACCAGATAAAGGATATCAGGTTATTCACAGAAAATGATATCAGGTTCTTAAAGCAGTTTACATCCCTGTATTGATGGAAAGAATTTTAAAATACTTTTATCTGTTTCTTTTCGGGATTTTAGTGTTCCAGGCATGCAATGACCAGTCAATTGAAGATGGGATACCTATTGTTATCGTGAATGAAACCATAAACCTGAATAATTATCAATACCAATCTCTCAATTTGATTGGAGGCTTTGCTTATCTGAATGCCGGAGTGAGAGGAATCATCATTTACAGGCAATCTTTAGATCAGTTTACCGCGATTGAGAGAAACTGTACTTTTCAACCTTTAAGTGAATGTGCGGATGTAAGTGTGGACAAATCTACCTTATTTCTAATCGATTCCTGCTGCAATTCTACCTTTGATTTTAATGGATTTCCTACCGGGGGGCCTGCTACGCTTCCACTTAGGCAATATCGAACTATTCTAAATGAAAACTTTCTGACAATTACTAACGAGTTTTAATTGTACTAAAGAAGTTCTTCTATTATTTTATCCACAGTTATACCCTCAGCCTCAGCTTTAAAATTTCTTAATATCCGATGTCTTAATGCGGGTTTAGCTATGTCCTTGATATCTTCAATATCGGGTGAATACTTACCGTTTAACAAAGCCGCACATTTTGCACCGGTAATCAAAAACTGTGAGGCCCTGGGGCCGGCTCCCCAATCAAGATAGTCAGTGGAAATCTGGGCGGCACTTTCTGTACCTGGTCTTGTTTTATGAACAAGATTTACTGCGTACTCAACTACATTGGGTGTAACAGGAACTTTCTTAATTAAATCCTGATAAAACAGTATCTCATCTTTTCCCATTACCTTGCTAATTTCAACATTTCGGGAAGTAGTTGTTTTTTCTACAATTTCCACTTCATCCTTGAAGGACGGATAATCCAGTAGAATATTAAACATAAACCTGTCTAACTGGGCTTCCGGTAAAGGATAGGTACCTTCCTGTTCGATCGGATTCTGAGTAGCAAGCACATAAAAAGGGCGGTCCAACTGATGAAAATGACCGGCAATGGTCACAGAGTATTCCTGCATGGATTCAAGAAGAGCAGCCTGAGTTTTAGGAGGCGTCCTGTTGATCTCATCGGCAAGGATAATATTTGCAAAAACAGGCCCTTTTATAAACTGGAAATTTCTGTTGATATCCAGTGTCTCTGATCCCAGAATGTCTGAAGGCATTAAGTCAGGTGTAAATTGTATCCTGTTAAAGCTAAGATCCAGGGCCTCAGAAATGGTTTTTATAAGAAGTGTTTTCGCCAAGCCGGGCACACCGACCAACAAACTGTGTCCCTGGCAAAATATGGATATTAATACCAGCTTGATTACTTCATCCTGACCAATTACAATTTTGGAAATTTCATCATTTAATTTTTGATAGGATTTTACAAGATTGTCAGCTGCTTCTACATCTGATTTGATATCTTTCATACACTTATAGAAATTGAAATTAAATTGTCAGAAAATCACTCCATAACATTGCAATACTTGTAATCTTCATCGATCTGAATGAAAACTTCATTTTTTGCCCTGTCAAACCACTCTTCCATGACCTCTTTTCTCTTTTCATTCATCGTGGCCATCTGAATTTTCTGATAGTCTTCTTTTAAATTAGCCTTATGAGGTCTTAAGCGGTCCTTATAATATAATATCCTTACCGCTTCCTTGCCGTCCTGCATCCTGTATCGCATTGGATTGGAAATCTGTCCCACTTCCATCGTGTCGATAGTAAAGAAAACCACCGGATCAAGATCTTCAACAGATACCCTGCTCGAGCCGGAAGCATCAACTAAAAATCCTCCATTCCCTGATGTAGCATCATCATCCGAAAATTCCTTGGCAGCCTTTTCGAAAATCAGACTATCGTAAAGGATTGCATTTTTCAAACTATCAAGAAAATCTTCAGCCTTATCGAAATCAAGGGCAGTAAAATCAGGTCGTATTAAAATATGACGGGAATTGAATTCATTTCCTCTTCTG